>URWJ01000013.1 GCA_900551535.1 uncultured Granulicatella sp.
TCTAATCGATCCGCATCTTGCACTACTTTTCCTTCAAGAGAAAGTTCTTGTTGTTCCTTATGATTCTTAAACGACATTCTCGTAATAATCGACTCAATAGCTTCAACTTGTTCAGGAGTCACTTCAATAGAAATTAGAAATTCTTTCAATTCCTTCAACGCGGTTGCGGGATCGTTGACAATTTTATCATCGATAACATCATGCAGTAGCGCTGCGGCTTCACAAATAAATAAGTCTGCTCCTTCAGCTTTGGCAATCGTCTTTGTCGTATTGACGACGCGTTCAATATGCGACCAATCGTGACCTGTTGTATCCGCACTGAGCACTCTTTTGGCATACTGTTCCATCGCTTTTAATTGTTCTTGTTGCTTCATGCTTCCTCTTCCTCTGGATACTTGATTCCCCATTCACGGCGTAAGTCGGTCATGATTTTCATCACATCGACCGTATATTCAAGATGCATGTGATCTACTCCTGTATTAATGGTTGATTCCATATCTAGCACTTCATAAGCTAAGGCATCTAATCCCAATTCATCTTCAAAAGTTTCAACATGTCCATCTTCTGTATAAGTAATCGTCGCTTTATGCGCGCGTGGGTAATCAACAATCTCGATATACCCTTTGTCGTATGCAATAACTCCGCGTTTTGGTTGTTTTGCGTGGAGAGTCATCGTCACAGTCGCCATTTCTCCTGCATCATTCGTCAAAACAATACCGGCTTGCTCATCCACACCCGTTGGCGCTAATTTCACTTGAGAAACCATCGAACTAGGTGCCTCACTCATGAAATAACGAATGCAAGACAAAGCATATACCCCAATATCCAGTAATGCTCCTCCGGCAAGGTTGCGATTGAAGAAACGGTTCGTCATATCATAATCTTTATAGCTACCAAAGTTCATTTGAATCATGCGAAGCTCACCCAAGTTTTCAGCAGCTTTACTTAATTGTTTATAGACTGGCATATGGTAAAGCGTCATTGCCTCAGCTAAAACAACATTATTTTCTTTAGCGAGTTGCAACGCTTCTTCTAACTCTTCACTATTTAGTGTAATGGCCTTTTCACACAATACATGTTTTCCGGCTGCTAAGGCTTTTCTAAGATAGTGAATATGCGTGTTATGCGGAGTTGAAATATAAATAATATCTACTTCTGGATCCGTAAACACATCGTCAATTTCATCGTATACTTTATCAATGCCATATTTTTCTGCAAATTTTACGGCATTTGCATAGGTGCGGTTAGCAACTCCATATAGTTTTCCGTTTAACGATTCTAACGCTACTGCTAATTCATTAGCAATCACACCTGTTCCGATAGTGACCCAATTCTTTGTTACTTTTTGTTGCATACGCTCTACCTCCAAAATTCATTACTTCCATGATACCTGCGACGTAACCAAAACACAACCCAAGAGAATAAAAGAAGCTAGACCAAAGCCTAGCTTAATGCGATATGATAAATTGTTTAATAAGTTGAACTAATTCTTGTTGTTGTTCTTCGGCACTCATTGTAGCAGTACCATCGCCATTTTGTTGTCCATATAGTCCAAATCCACTATGATTTCCACCCTTAATCGTTGTATAGAGTGTAGACTCTGGTAAACGTGATTTCGCATCTTCATATTTCTCTTGTTTCAAGATTTTATCATTCGAAGCCGTAATGGATAATACTGGAATTTGGGTTTCACTGATATCTGTACTCTGATCTGGATAGCTTGCTAATAAAATTAATCCTGCTACTTTATCAATTTCATTTAGTTTTTTCGCTTCAATGGTAGAAACAACACCGCCTAGTGAGTGCCCTCCGACAAATACTTTGTCTAAGTGCTCTTCTTTCACGATAGTTGCCATCGTCCCATTATCCAACACCGGTAAATTCAACTGAGAAGAAATAATGTACACTTCAATCCCTTCTTTAGCTAAGCCATCTGCAAGTTTTGCATAAGCTTGCGGTTCAACTAAAGCCCCGGTATAAAATAAAAAAGTCCCTTTTTTCTCTCCTGTTACTTCAAAATGAGTCCAGTTGTTCTTCTGTTCAAATGCAGCAATATTCCAAGTTTCTTGTGCCTCGGGAGTCGCCCGATACGTAAACATTTGAATCAGCCCAAGTGCTAATAAAATAAATGCAAATAGGACTCCAAAAACACCGTACATGATTTTTCTTTGTTTTGTCATCTGTCATCTCTTCTCTCTATAAACCTACTACTATAAGGATACTACAACAGTATGTAAAAACACAATACACCTAATGCAAGTGATACCGTATACGGTATCACTTAACTTTTAGAATCGAAATCTTCATGAGCAAGTTGTTCGAGTTAAATTAAATCAATAAAAACAACTAAAAAAGGTGGATGCAATGCATCCACCTTTTTACAATTCAGATTAATTCTCTGCTTCGGCTTGTTTTTTACGTTTATTTGCTTTTTCACGTTCGCCTTTGTTTAGAATTTGTTTTCTTAGACGAATTGTTTCTGGAGTAATTTCGCAGTATTCATCGTCTGATAAGAATTCTAATGACTCTTCAAGCGATAGTTTCTTAGGAGTCTTAATCACTGAAGTTTGGTCTTTTGTTGCTGAACGAATATTTGTTTGTTGTTTTGCTTTCGTAATATTAACCGCTAAGTCATTTTCACGAGAGTGTTCTCCAACAATCATTCCTTCGTAAATTTCAGTACCTGGCTCAGTGAAAATCACACCACGTTCTTCAACACCCATAATTCCGTATGTTGTTGCTTTACCTGTATCTGTTGAAACAAGTGCCCCATTACGACGTCCGCCGATGCTTGTTGGAATGTATGGTAAGTATTGATCGAATGTGTGGTTCATGATTCCGTAACCACGTGTCATTGATAAGAATTCAGTTGTATATCCTAATAATCCACGAGCTGGAACTAAGAAGACAATACGAACTTGTCCGTTATCATTGTGTTGCATATCTTGCATTTCACCTTTACGGTTACTTAATGATTCGATAATTGAACCCATGTATTCTTCAGGAGTATCGATTTGTACACGTTCAAATGGTTCACATTTCACGCCATCGATTTCTTTGATGATTACTTCTGGACGAGATACTTGTAATTCGTATCCTTCACGACGCATGTTTTCGATAAGAATTGATAAGTGTAATTCCCCACGTCCTGATACAATCCATGCATCTGGTGAATCAGTTGGTTCAACTTTAAGAGATACGTCTGTGTGTAATTCACGCATTAGACGTTCTTCAATCTTACGTGCTGTTACAAACTTCCCTTCACGACCCGCAAATGGTGAGTTGTTTGTCAAGAATGTCATTTGTAATGTTGGTTCATCAATGTGTAATACTGGTAAGCTTTCATGTGTATCTACTGGAGTTACTGTTTCTCCAACGAAGATATCTTCCATACCAGATACAGCGATTAAGTCCCCTGCTTTTGCTTCGTTGATTTCTAAACGGTTTAATCCGAAGAAACCAAATAATTTAGTAACACGGAAGTTTTTCTTTGTACCGTCTAATTTTAATAGGGTTACTTGGTCCCCAACTTTGATTGTTCCACGGAAGACACGTCCGATACCGATACGTCCAACGTAGTCATTATAGTCTAATAATGATACTTGGAATTGTAATGGTTCATCTGAGTTGTCTACTGGAGCTGGGATATGTTCGATAATTGTATCGAATAAGTAATCCATTGTTTTTTCTTGGTCCGCTGGGTTGTCTGATAAACTTGAAGTTCCGTTTAATGCTGAAGCATAAACTACTGGGAATTCTAATTGATCATCATCGGCACCTAATTCGATGAATAATTCTAATACTTCATCGACTACTTCTTCTGGACGAGCAGCGTCACGGTCGATTTTGTTTACAACAACGATTGGTGTTAAATGTTGTTCTAATGCTTTTTTCAATACGAAACGAGTTTGAGGCATTGTACCTTCATACGCATCCACTACAAGAACTACACCGTCTACCATTTTCATGATACGTTCTACTTCTCCACCGAAGTCCGCGTGTCCTGGTGTATCCATGATATTGATACGAGTTCCTTTATATTGAACGGCTGTATTTTTCGCTAAAATTGTAATACCGCGTTCACGTTCGATATCGTTTGAGTCCATGGCACGTTCTGATAATTCTGTACGTGCATCTAATGTATCTGATTGTTTTAATAATTCATCCACAAGTGTTGTTTTACCGTGGTCAACGTGGGCGATAATAGCAATATTGCGAATATCATTTCTTAATTTCATGTATTTCCTCCATTGATTGACAAAATGAAAGTGATGGAATCTGAACGCTAAAAGAGCCCTTCCATCACCTAAACTTCTTCTCTTAACTCAAAAAGTATACTACAAAAACGCTATAAACTCAAAAGATAAAACATAATGGACATCCCTAACTTACATTCGTTAAGAAGAGATGCCCATTTTTATTTTTAGTTATTTTGCTTCAAACCAGTTATCCCCTACATTACTATCTGCTCGTAGTGGAACTTTCAAGCTCACGGCATTTTCCATGACTTCTTCTACTAAGCTTTGAAGGCTTTCTAGTTCCTCTTGTGGCACTTCGAAAATCAACTCATCGTGCACTTGCAATAATACGTTTGCTTTGAATTTACGTTCTCTCATTTCACGGTCCAATTCAATCATCGCCATCTTCAAAATATCAGCGGCACTTCCTTGGATTGGTGAGTTCATCGCTGTACGTTCGGCAAATGAGCGTAAATTAAAGTTACTTGAATGAATATCTGGCAAGTAGCGACGACGGTGGAATAAGGTTTCCACATAATCTTTCTCACGCGCTTCTTTTACCACAGATTCCATAAAGTCTTTTACCCCTTGGAACTCTTCCAAATAACGGTCGATAAATTCCTTGGCTCTCTTACGGGAGATATTCAAGTTTTGAGACAACCCGTAATCACTAATTCCATACACAATCCCAAAGTTTACGGCTTTGGCTTGGCGACGCATTTCACTCGTTACATCGTCTGGATTCGTAATGCCAAATACGCGCATTGCCGTATTCGTATGAATGTCGACATTATTTTTGAACGCTTCAATCATATGTTTATCGCCTGCAATATGCGCTAATACACGCAACTCAATTTGTGAGTAGTCACTAGAGAGAATCTTCCAATCGTCATGTTCTGGTAAGAACGCGTAGCGGATGCGACGGCCCTCTTGCGTACGAATTGGTATATTTTGTAAGTTTGGATCGACTGAGCTAAGACGACCTGTTTGCGTTAAGTTTTGGACGAAACGCGTATGAATCTTGCCGTCTTCTTGAATATAAGCTTGCAGTCCTTCTACATACGTTGAATTTAATTTCGCTAATTGTCGATATTCTAAAATCAATTCTACGATAGGAGCTTGATGCGCCAACTTCTCCAAGACATCTACCGCTGTTGAATAGCCAGTCTTGGTCTTCTTAATCACTGGTAAGCCCATCTTTTCAAATAAGATGACCCCTAGTTGTTTAGTCGAATTAATATTAAACTCTTCCCCAGCTAGTTCGTAAATTTCTTGTTCGATTTCTTTTAGACGCGCTTCGAATTCCACACCCATCTCAACTAAGCGTTCTTTATCGACGCGAATTCCTTGAATTTCCATACGTGCTAAAATATCACTCACTGGTAATTCCATTTCCCAATAAAGATGCGCTTGTTCATTTTCTTCAAGGCGTTTCAATAGTTTTTCAGGCGCCACAGCAATCGTATATACTTTAGCTGCTAAATGCTGATTCCAAACTTCTTCGTCTTCAGGAATTTGGATTTTTACGCCTTTGCCGTAGACTGCTTCGTCACTGGAAAGAATCGTCACATCGACACGACGAGCCACATCACTAATCTCTTTCACAATATCATTTGTGTCTACTAGATACGCAAGAAGTGATACATCATATTTAGCACCTTCTAACACCAGACCAAAACGATGTGCGAGTACTTTAGCTGCTTTTGTATCAAATAAATGTTTCTCGATTGATGCATCCGCCAGCCATTTCTTGAATGCTTCTGAAGCAACAGCCGTCTCTAAATCAGTCACGAAGACTTCTTTTTCATTCCCGAAGGCAACGGCAATCACCTGCGCAACATGATAGTTCGCTTCAAGCGTTTCAAAATGTACACTTGTTGCGCCTTTAAGCATGTCTTCAGTAATCTCTAACACACGTGTTACGTTTGGGCGCTCCGCTTTTGGTGCTTCTTCTACAGAAGTGGCACCTGAATTTAATAGGTCAGATTGGAACGAATTGAAGTTCATTTCCTTATAGAACGCCATCAATGCTTCGACATCTTGTTGTTTGCGAAGTGTATCCTCTAACGTAATTTCAAGAGGGGACTCCACATTGATGCGGGCCAGTTTCTTGCTTAAGAAGGCTAGCTCTTTGTCGTTAATCAAGTTTTCTTTCAACTTACTCTTCTTCATTTCATCGACATGTTCGTAGATTCCTTCAACGCTGCCAAATTCTTGAAGAAGTTTCACGGCTGTTTTTTCACCGACTTTTGTAACACCAGGATAGTTATCGGAAGAATCTCCCATTAACCCCTTCATGTCGATAATTTGTTCAGGCGTTAAGCCGTATTTTTCAAAAATCACTTCAGGAGTGTACTCCACTAGTTCGGTTACTCCCTTTGTCGTAATTTTGACTGTGATATTATTGTCCGCAAGCTGAATCAAGTCTTTATCTCCTGAAAGAACTACGACTTCATATCCTGCTGCTTCCCCTTGTTTGGCAAGAGTACCGATAATATCATCGGCTTCGTATTGGTTCAGACGGTAATGAGGAATTCCCCATGCATCTAAAAGCACATTAAAATAAGGCATTTGTTCAATAAATTCACCTGGAGTTTTCGAACGGCCTCCTTTATAATCTGCATACATTTCAGTACGGAAAGTCGTCTTCCCAGCATCCCATGCAACGAGCACATGAGTTGGTTTTTCAGAGTCTAAGATGGACTTAAACATACGGTGAAATGAATAGAGTGCATTCGTATGTAAGCCATTGGAATTTTTAAAACGATTTAAATCTAAAATTGAGAAAAATGCTCGGAATGCTAAACTGCTTCCGTCTACTAATAATAATTTTGGTTTCGCCATAATATGCCTCCTAATTTGTCATTACCAGTGTAACAAATAAACAAACTTGTGAACACTAAAAAGAGCTTTTTGATGATAACCGTAAATAGAGTTGAAAGGTGAATCCCGTTATGAACCCTTTAGTTTTGAATATTTACCGTGATAAACAAAAAACAGTAAATCAAATGATCTACTGTTTCTTTGTAGGAATATGTTTCATCTCAAACTGTTTATAATGATTTTTCTAAAACGACAGCTTTTCCATGTTCGTTCGTTCTTTCAATTCCAGTTTCCATAAAATCGCATTTTTCCCAAAATCTTTTACTTTGAGGATTTCCTTTCATATAAGCAAGCCTTACTTTAGTAAATCCTTCTTCTCTAAATGCTTTTAAAACCTCATTAATAATAAGGCTTCCCTTTCCTTGTCCCGACTCTTTACAATCCATCATAAAAAGACCAATATAAATAGTTTCTTTTATTGGGAAAGATACAATAAAATCCATAATAGCAACTAATCTATTTCTGTCAAAGAAACCTATGTAAAATTTATCATCCATGTTTTTACCTTCTGGAAGAGCTTTTAAATCATTTAATACAGATTGTTTACTAGGTTTTGGCGGACAATAGTTAAAATACAACGGATTGCCATTTTCTAAATCCAAAATAAGCGATACATCATTTTCTCCCATCCTTCTAATATTATATATCGTTGATAATTTAGTCAAATTCATCTTAACCCCTCCAAAAATTTGCTTCAATTTTATATTTTATCATTTCTCCTCCAGGTCAAATCTATTAAATTAAATAGAAAGTGTACTATTCTACTGAGCGTTTATAAAAACAGAAAAAGCTTGACTTTCTGCCAAGCTTTTAAGTTCATTTAGTTTTGTGTTGGAGAAGTATTTGATAAGAGTTTTTCATAAGCAAACTCATATTTTTGAACGTCCCCTGCGCCCATAAACACGATTACTGCGTCTTTATAGTTTAATAATGGAGATACATTATCAAGAGGTAATACTTTCGCGCCACCTTTAACCAGTTTAGCTAAGTCTTCAATAGAAACATCCCCTGCTTCTTCACGAACAGATGCAAAGATATCGCATAAGTATACGTGGTCAGCAAGTGATAGTACATCGGCAAACTCTTCTAAAAGCGCGATTGTACGAGTAAATGTATGTGGTTGGAAGACTGCTACCACTTCTTTTTCTGGATATTTTTGACGTGCTGCATCTAATGTTGCACGAATTTCAGATGGGTGGTGAGCGTAGTCATCAATGATGGTAACGCCGTTAATCACTTTTTCAGAGAATCGACGTTTTACACCGCCAAAAGTACTGAATTGTTCAGCTAATTCATTACGATCTAAATCATTTAAGTAGTAGAATGCGATAATCGCTAATGCATTAAGGATATTGTGGTCTCCATATGTTGGAATATAGAAATGACCATATAATTCACCTTTAATGTACGCATCGAAGTAGCTTCCGCCTTTTTCTTTACGGATGTTTTTAGCAATGACATCATTGTTTTCGCCAACACCGTAATAAGTGACAGGTACAATCGCATCTAATGTGCGTAATCTTTCATCATCTCCACAAGCGATAATTCCTTTTTTCACTTGTTTCCCGAATGCTTCAAATGCACTTTGTACATCTTCAATATCTGTATAGTAGTCTGGATGGTCAAAGTCGATGTTTGTCATGATTGCATAGTCTGGACGGTATGCCATAAAGTGACGTTTATATTCACAAGCTTCTAAAACGAAGTACTCTGAATTTTCAATCCCTTTACCAGTTCCATCACCGATAAGATAACTTGTTGGTTCCATTCCACTTAATACGTGAGATAGCAACCCTGTTGTACTTGTTTTACCATGTGAACCAGTAATGGCAACACTCTTATATCCTTTTAATAATTCACCTAAGAATTTGTGGTAACGAACCACTTCTACACCTTTTTCACGTGCAGAAACTAATTCTTCATGGCTATCTGGAAAAGCGTTCCCTGCAATAACAATTTGTCCTTCTTTAATATTGTCAGCACTGAATGGTAATAATGTAATTCCAGCTTCTTCCAATCCTTTTTGAGTGAAGAAGTATTGTTCTAAGTCTGACCCTTGCACTTTATAGCCTTCCCCATGTAATACTAAGGCTAATGCGCTCATTCCTGATCCTTTTATTCCCGTAAAGTGATAAATCTTACTTTTATCCATTTTTTCTCCTCGCTTTTCTACTACTGTTTTTTTGGATGAATATATGGCAACTGACGTTCATGTTGCTCCTGTTCCATAATCATCGATAACGATTTCTTCATTGCGCGTCTTTGTTTTCCAGTTAGTGGTTTTTCCGGTGCTTTTCGTCTTTCAACTTTTGTCTCCGGCAACCCTTCTAACAAGGACTCTTGCACGACTTCAACATCTGATTCTTGTTTGCGTTTAAAGGCTGGAACATAGCCCTTTGTTGCGAAAACTTGGCTTTGTACTGGTTTCTCATAAGAGGTACCATTGTACTCCTTCAAGCGCTTCTCGATTGTATCTTCTTGTTCCTCAACGGATACCAATAAAGCTTCTTCTTTTTCGAATAAAATCAAGTCTGTACTATTTGGCAATAGCTCATTTTCTAATTCGCGATAAGAAACTTTTGGGGGCTCCTCTTGTTCTAAACCTCTAGTACTTGAAGGTACTGTACTTGGTTTAAAAGGTTTGCGTTGATTCGTATTCAAATAAGAAGTCCAATCCACACGCGGTTTATATTTTTGATGACCTTCCGTCGCTTTTTCCTTAAATGAACGGAATTGCGCGGGTAATTGATGCTCCTCTTTTTCAATCGGTTGTAAGAGTGCTGCATCAGGTCGCTCATCAAAAGGTAAGGATTCTTGTGGAGTCTCATCTTTTCTTGTGGCATCAACTCGCGTCATTTCTTCAACGACTTGATCTTCAAAAGTTTGACCTTGCTTCAAGTAATTCGGAAAAGTAGCCTTTTCACGTCTTGCTTGCAAAGAAGCGAATGAATCGTTTTTCTCGTTAAATGGTTCATTCATGACTCCGTATCCTCCTTTATTGTAAGTTTAATGTTTTAAATGGCGTTCCTACTGGAGTCGCATCATCTAAAACTAAGATTCCTTTTTTCGCTGGCGCGTTTTCTAAACCTAATTCACGTGCTGAGCAAAGCATTCCATAACTTGCTACACCGCGTAATTCTCCAGCCCAAATGATAGCGCCACTTGGCATTACGGTACCAGGTTTTGCAACGACCACTTTTTGTCCTGCTTTTACATTTGGTGCTCCGCAGACGATTTGTAACACTTCAGAGTCACTTACTCGTGTCATTGTTACGTGTAAGTGGTCTGAATCTTCATGATCCACGCAACTTTCAACGTAACCAACTACTAGTGCATCTTCCGGTGTTAAATCTAAAGAAGAAACATCAAATCCAGCTTTTTCAATTAAACCTTTCACAACTTCTTGTTGCTTGGGAGTTAAGATTTGTTGTCCATCTTCTTCAAACGAAATCACTTCAGAAATCTTTTCAATATTATATCCTAGAACTTCTTTTGACTCACGAAAAAAGACTTGAGTCACATTCCCTTTTTTCTCATAGTCGACGTCGTAACGGTTTGCAGTTCCACTTGTTAATAATAACGTATCGCCGATTCCCTTTTTGTTATAAAAACTTAACCACATATATTGTACCTCTTTAATCTTAATTTGTTCTTCCGTCTAAAATAGTGTTCACTGTGCTACGGTCTAACGCACGGATTGTTTGGATAACCATTTCTCGTGCTGCTTCGTAGTCTTTAATTGAGAACATTGTTTGGTGTGTATGAATATAACGAGCACATACTCCGATTACTGCACTAGGAACTCCTTGATTCATTAAATGTGCTTTACCAGCATCTGTTCCACCTTGAGAAACAAAGTATTGGAACGGAATGTTATGTGTTAATGCAGTATCTTCTAAGAATTCTTTCATACGAGGAAGAGTCACCATACCTGGGTCTAAAATACGTAATAAGAATCCTTGGTCTAAGTGTCCAAATGTTTCTTTCGAACCATTAATATCATCTGCTGCTGAGCAGTCTACCGCAAAGAATAAATCTGGATTGAATTTCGTTACACTTGGACCCGTTCCACGTAATCCGACTTCTTCTTGGACGTTTGCTCCAGCGATTAATGTGTTTGGTAATTCTTCATCTTTAACGGCTTTTAACGCTTCAAGAACGACTGTACATCCATAACGGTTATCCCAAGATTTAGAAATCATGCGTTTCTTATTGGCAGTCCAAATAGTTTCTACATCCGGAACGATTGTATCGCCAGGACGGCAACCATATTCAAGCGCCTCTTCACGTGAAGTGAATCCAGCATCGAATAAAATATCGGTTACTTTCACAGCTGATTGTTGACCACCAGCTGCGCGTAGAAGATGTGGTGGGATTGAAGAAGAAATAATTGGATAGTCTCCATTACGAGTTAATAAAGTAAAACGTTGCGCTGAAACTACATATGGGTTCCATCCACCTAAAGGACTTACTTTAAACATTCCGTTTGGAGTGATATTTGTGACCATGAAACCAACTTCGTCCATGTGTGCCGCAATCATAATGCGTGGTGCATCTTCTTGTTTGCTCTCACGAACCCCAAAAATACCGCCAAGACCATCTTGTTCAATGCGGTCTACTAAAGGTGTTAATTCATTTCTCATGAATTCACGAATACGGCCTTCGTGTCCACTTGTCCCTTTCATTTCTGTTAACGTTTTGATTAATTGTTCTGTATGAGCTTCCATTGTATCCTCTTCTTTCCTACTTCTATAAAACATCTTATAAACGCGCCAAAAGCTGGAGGTCCTCCAGCTTTCTTTGATTATCCAATTTTGTATAAATCAATAACGGCTCCTGTTTTTGCATCTGCATAAAATTCGTATTGGACTAGTTCATTATCTTCTTTACGAGTAACCCCGCCATAATAAACTTCCCCATAAAACTCAGGGCTATCCACGAATACAGGTTCCATCTCAATCCAAGAGCCTTCGATAGTACCTACTACTTGAAATAATTTACGTACATTTTGAACAATAACATCTCCATTGACATTTCTGCGTTCAAACCATTTTGAAGTGACCCATGCTCCAATAACAGCACCTGCTGCTAGAAGAAAACTTGCACCTTTGAAACTATTTTTTGATTCCATATGAATCAGGCTCCTTTATTTGTTATTCAGGTTGTTTAAAAGCTTTTCTATCTTGTGGGAAAATCACTTCCACACGATAAATTGGATGACCTTTTGCTGAGAATTTCTCTTCGTATTCTGTCATCACATTTCCTGGAAATTCCACTTGATGTAAATCTAACCAAACTTGTTTTAACACAAGTCCAAATTGTGAGAATGAAGCAAGGCTGTATTCAAACAATCCACGGTTATCTGTCTTAAAGTGTAATTCCCCAAATGGTGGTAATACTTTTTCGTATCCAACTAAGAAACTTTCATGAGTCAAGCGACGTTTTGCATGACGTTTCTTTGGCCATGGATCTGAGAAGTTTAAGTAAATTTGGTCTACTTCACCATCTTCGAAGTAGTCTGTTACTTGTCCACCATTTACATGTAATAATTGTAAGTTTGGAACATCTGCTGCAAGAGCTTTTTCAAGTGCGACTACAAGGACGCTTTCTTGAATTTCAATTCCAATATAGTTAATATTTGGGTTTTGACGAGCCATGCCGCTCACGAATTGACCTTTCCCAGAACCAATCTCGATATGGATTGGATTGTTATTGCCAAAACGCTCATGCCATCTTCCCTTCCACTCTGCTGGATCTTGGATGACCATTTCTGGGTGAGCCGCTAAAGCATCTTTTGCCCAAGGTTTATTTCTTAATCTCAAAGTCTAACTCCTGTCTATTCTTCTGTTGGCTTTCCAATACGATTATTGTAAATTGATTTCACCAAAAGAATTTTCTCATTCATTTCAAGGTAACGTCCCTCGAAGTGCGATTTTTTAATATAATTCAAGCAATTCATGAGAGCATACCATTCAATTCGTTGATAAATATTTGTAGACAGTTGTAAGCCATACATATCTAGCCATTCACCCCATTGATGAACAGGAATGTATTGCGTCAAAATCATCGTCAAATCCGAAACTGGATCGGCGAGGCGAACCATTTCCCAGTCGACAAGGTAGAGCTTCTCGTCTTCAGATAACATAAAGTTACGACGGTCTAAGTCTCCGTGACAAACTGTTTTTCCAACTTCACTCACAAGCGGAATTGTTTCAATTAAGTAATTTAATACTTCATTTAAGAAACGGTGGGTTTGTAATCCTGACTGTAAATTATTTAAATATTCATCGATGAATTTTTGTGTGCTATACTCTTCACCTTGAATTTGTTGCAACATTTGTAAAAGATTTGGGGATTGATGAATTTGTTTTAACAGCTCAATGACTTCGACGGACCCCATTTCTTCCTTAGTGAGGGATCTTCCAGACAACCATTCTTGAGCTGTAATGACATCACCATTACCCGCACGTTTGGTCCATATTAACTTAGGAGTGATACCTTCACCCGATAGCACCGCTAAAAACGGTGAAGCATTTCTCTTTAGAAATACACGTTCATGGTCTTTTACACCCATGTACGCTTGACCGGTGTCCCCACCAATTGGATGGAGATCCCATCCTGTGTCCATGTTATATTCCATCTATTCCATCCCTAACGACAAATTCTGTTTCCTTTAATAAATCTATTCTTTTATTTTATGGTTTTATACCATTTGAGTCAAGTTTGTGCGCTACTTAGTAGCCTACAAACTTAAATTTTTCTTCTCTTCTTAAGGAATCGATAACGTAAATAAAATTGTGTAAAGAATACTCCAAAAATCGGATAGAAAATAATCCCTACTAATCCAATCATTTCACGCATCCCCATCACTGAAGAAATGCCCAGTACAACACCGGATGCGACCATCGTCATCATGAGGACTGATAAATTATCCTTAAGACGAGTGTTACTATCCACTAAAGAGGCAAAATGACTATTTTGCGTGTTGGCACTTTGGATAACTCCAACGAGTTGGAATCCTAATAGCATCACAAGTAACGCATTGACGATAAAGTTCCAATAATACTCTTGAGAAAATAATGCAACTACAAAGCTGACAACTGCCAGTTGTAATAATAAACTCATATATTGACTCGTACGAACGACCGTACGACTCACTAAATAGCGATGACCACTTGGATTTTTTCCAACAAGTACCTTCAATACTCCATCTAAATATGAACGGCGATGCGCTTGTGGTTTATGCACCATTGGCACATCCACAAACAATGCATATAGGCGATAAATTCGTTGTTGTCTTTCTAATTCCGACTCAATCATAGAATCGAATCGATAGACAAAGGCCGCTTTTCCATAATAGTACTCGATAAAAACACTCAGAAGAATTGGAATCACTAATAAAACAAATGACCAAGCTTCAGAAATCCATAAAAACATTCCGAAGAAGTTCGTTACTGCAATCACGTAAATACCGAGTTTTTCAATCCATGTAAAATGAAGCACTCCACGATAAGCGTATTTCGTACAACGGAATAATAAGTCTTTAAAGAGCACTTGTAAGAGGAATAGCTTTACGAACATACTCATATTCGTTCCAAAGGCTTGTGCTACGATTGGAAAGACAATTCCTGTCGAAGCCAGCATCACGAGTAGCGGAAGCGCCCAACTACGACGAATGGCTTTTTGTAAATACGCCTTAAAGTCTTGTCCCACTACGGATAAAAAGATTCCATCGGCTGGTTCAAGCAACGTTGCTACTCCGCCAAAGAATGGAACACTCGCTAGTAGAACTGCAAGTAACCCTAGTAAAGGCCATTCCAATACACGAATCGTTTGAATCCAACTCGAGTATTGCACCATGATAAAGCCAAATAAGAAAAATAAGACAATCAAGAAATGGTCGTTCAGCATATAGCGAATATACTTCATGCTTTTCTTTTGATATTTTCTTACGCGAGCCTCAAAAATTGTTGCACTATTCATGGGCATCGTCCCCTGTCGTTAATGCAAAGTAAATTTCCTCTAGAGAAGTTTCTTCAATATTCGAAGTTGCGCGTAAGCCTTCGATATCGCCTTGCGCAATTACTTTTCCTTCGTGTAATACGATGAAACGATCACAATACTTCTCAGCCGTATCTAATACGTGAGTCGACATTAAAATCGCTGCGCCTTTATCTTTTTTCTCTTTTAAGACTTGAAGCAAAGTACGAATTCCAAGTGGGTCGAGTCCTAAAAATGGTTCATCGACCACATAGACAGGCACGTCTAGCATTAATGCGCAGACGATGAGCACTTTTTGTTTCATCCCTTTTGAGAAATACGCTGGGAACCAATCCAATTGCTTCGTTAAGCGGAATGCTTCCACGAGTTCCATTGCATGAGCCATTGTCTCTTCGTTCATTTGATTATATGAACGCGCCACAAATTCAATATGTTCTCTAAACGTTAACTCTTCATAGAGAACTGGGCTTTCTGGAATGACCGCAATCGATTGACGGTAACCACGTTGGTTTTCGAGAATACTTAGTTTCTCTACTTCCACTCTTCCGCTAAAAGGGGTAAGTTGCCCAATGATCGTTTTAATTGTCGTACTCTTTCCGGCACCATTCAGCCCGATTAGGCCGCAAATCTCGCCTGGATTTACATCAAAAGTGATGTCCGTAATGACAGGAACTTTTGTATATCCTGCAGTTACATTGTTTAATTGTAGTGACATATAGATTCTCCTATCTAACTATTCTCCTCATTATACCATAAAGCAAAAAAAGTGTGAAAGAACGCGGAATAAACGTCCTTTCACACTCTATTTTCAACATCTTTATTCTGTAAGATTTCTCTTTATTCGTTCTTCATCAATTCGTCCTAATACTTTATCTGAAAATTCGACTAAGTTTTCGTCTACAAATATTGAACGACCTTTTCCCGCCCCTAAACGCGAAAAGAACTTAGTCATTGGAATCGCTAAGTATAAGTACATAACAATTTGAGGAATGAAAAATGTCAAAGTCAAAATAATCACTGATGTTAAATAGGAGCGAATATGAAATTTTCTGAATAGAATTAGCATCTCATCTTTTCTTGCATACTCGGCTTCAGTTAATGATTGTTTCAATACAAAATAGTTTTCGATATCGAACAATACAGAAATGATCGCAATCAAAATCCCGTATGCTAGCACAGAAATCACTCGATTTTCAAAACTAAATAAGAATTTTGTAAATAACGGGATAAGACAGATTCCCAAATGTGCTAATAAATCAATCGACAATATCGAGAAAGAAATTCGTTTTGAACGACCGAAGAACTGCGAACGTTCAAACCAAAAATTTGCAATCACGACAAAACTTTGCGCAAATAAAAAGATTTCCTTTGCGAACTGCCACATACCCTCCATCGATGTTGGTGTATTGATTTCTAATACTAAAACGGTTATCGCAATGGCAATAATCGCATCGCTTAATGCATCTAATTTTCCCTTCATAAAGACTCCTCGCTTTCATTCTGATATTTTACGATATGTTCTTCTAAAAAGCAACGACAACAACTGCTACGAGTCTTTCATTTTACAGCTTTTTTTGATACCATAGAGGTACGAACTCAAGGAGGAAACACCATGACAGATTGCATTTTTGATAAAATTATTAATAAAGAAATTCCAGCACATATCGTGTATGAAGATGACGTAGTACTTGCGTTCCTTGACATTTCGCAAGTAACACCAGGGCATACGCTTGTCGTTCCAAAAAAACACGTTGCCAATATCTTCGAATATGACGAAGACTTAGCAAGCGCAGTGTTTGCACGTATTCCTAAAATCGCACGTGCCGTTCAAGCGTCAAACCCAGACATTAAAGGTTTAAACATTTTAAGTAATAACGGAGAGTTGGCTTACCAAAGCGTCTTCCACTCTCATATCCACTTAATCCCACGCTATACAAAAGAAGATGGCTTTGGATTAAAATGGGAACCAACAAATCCAAGTTCAGAAGTATTAGCAGAAATCGCGCAATCAATTCGCGAACAAATGGAGGCATAATCAATGAGTAAATTTCTAAAAGGTTTTATTTTCGGTAGTGTTATCGGAGGCACCGTTGCCCTACTTAACAACCCAAGAAGCGGTAAAGAAAATCGTGAAATCTTAGCAAAACAAATTCAAGAAGTGACACAGGATGTTACCGTGATTAATACTGGTAAAACCACTCTTGAAAGAGGCATTAAAGAAATCCAAGAAGTGATTGTTCCACAAACAATGGAAGTTGTGAATTCTATTCAAGAAGAAGTCACTAAATTCCAATTGGAAAATAAACCACGCTTCAGACGTATTCAAGATAAAATTCAAACATTGCAAACACATCTTAAAGAAATGAAATAGAGGTTTTGCTCTATGATTAAATTATTTGCATCGGATATGGATGGTACTCTACTCACAAACCATGTAGAGGTTCATAAAAATAACATTCAAGCGATTCGAAAAGTCCAAAAACAGGGGAAACACTTTATCGTTTGTACTGGACGCGATTATCTTCAAGCCAATTTCGCACTCGAACAAGCAGAATTACACCTTCCTGTCATTGCGATGAACGGAGCTCAGATTTTTGATAAAAATCATGACATTATCTGGGAAGTCACCATTCCTCACGAAACAGTCTACACCTTACTGGACTACTTCGATTCGATTGATTTGGACTGGCAGCTCGTGACTTCTGAAGGGAACTTTAGAAAGAACTATGCTCTCTTTATCAACAAAGTCATCGAACGCAAAAAGGCCGAAAAAAATAGTCTTTCTCCTGAACAATTGAAAGAAGAAATTAGACAGCTAAAAATCCTTCTAGAAGCAACCGATGTGACGACTGCTGAAGAAGTGCTATCGATTCCAGATATTAAGGTCTTCAAGATTATCGTCTCTCATGACGACGGGCCTACTTATTTCAAACCCGTTCGTGAACATATCGATCAAGCGCATCCAAATCTTGTGGTCACGTCCGCATTTTATACGGATTTAGAAATCAACCATAAAGACGCTCAAAAAGGCATTGCGGTTGCTCACTATGCCGAAATACTTGGCTTATCGATGAAACAAACTTTCGCTATCGGCGATAATTTCAATGACGTTTCGATGATTCGCGACGCAGGAATTGGCGTTGCAATGGGAAATGCTCCAGACGAAGTTAAAGCCGTTGCTGATTTTGTGACAGATACCAATGTTAACGGCGGTGTGGCAAAAGCCATTTGGCGTGTCCTTGAACAAGAAAAATAAGCATCACTCTCTTCTCTTTCATGAGAGAA
Source organism: uncultured Granulicatella sp. (assembly GCA_900551535.1). GTDB lineage: Bacteria > Bacillota > Bacilli > Lactobacillales > Aerococcaceae > Granulicatella. Next base: position 18,408 of record URWJ01000013.1, read on the forward strand.
GGGAGTTTTTTATACTCAGAAACTCATGTCATAAAATGTAACATGAAATGAGAGTAGATTTTTGCATTTCCAGAAAAACTTCCATATAATGGAAAAACCTTATACGTAAGGTAGATTTGGAGGAATATGTATGAACATAAAAAAATTGAGCTTGGGAGCTGTTCTAGTCACTCTATTGATGACTCTTCTATCCCTCGTTTCTCCGACAAGTTCTGTTAAAGCAGAAACTAAAAAATATGTAATCGCAACAGATATTACATTTGCTCCATTTGAATACCAAGATACAAATGGTGAATACGTCGGAATTGATATTGAATTAATGAAGAGTATCGCAGAGGCTGAAGGCTTCGAAGTAGAATTCAAACCACTTGGCTTCAATGCTGCCGTTCAAGCACTAGAAGCTGGACAAGTAGATGCCGTGATGGCCGGAATGGGTATTACGGATGAACGTAAACAAAAATTTGACTTCACAGATAGTTACTATGACAGCGGAATCGGGATGGGAGTTTCTAAAAACTCTGACATCACAAGCCTTTCTGATTTACAAGGTAAAAAAGTTGCTGTTAAATTAGGAACACAAAGCGCTACTTACGCAGAATCTATTAAGAGTAAGTATGGTTTTACAACAACAACATTCGAAGATTCATCTAGTATGTATCAAGATGTGATGGTAGGAAACAGCGACGCTTTATTCGAAGATTATCCTGTTCTTGCCTACTCAATCAAAACGAATAACCTATCCTTAAAAATGACAGACCATAACGAAAACAAAACGGAATATGGTGTTGCTGTTAATAAAGGTGAAAACGCAGAATTAATCACTGCTTTCAACAACGGTTTGAAAAAACTAAAAGAAAGCGG
>URWJ01000014.1 GCA_900551535.1 uncultured Granulicatella sp.
TACAGCTCAGATACGGTTCGTGGGGCAACCTTTACGGTATTTATCCCACTGTTAATGACGGCGTTCTTATACTTCGTCATGACAACGACGATTGCATTCTTTATGGACAAACTAGAAAGGAAGTTACAAGCCAGTGATTAGAACAGAAGAGATTAAAAAACAATACGGCGACAAGCAAGTCTTAAACGGAATTTCCACTCATATTGAGCAAGGGGAAGTGCTCGTGATTATAGGTCCTTCTGGATCAGGAAAATCGACTTTCTTACGATGCCTAAACTTATTGGAAGAACCTACTAGCGGTAAGGTGTTCTTCAAAGACCAATGCATCAATGAAAAAGGGGTGGACCTCGATAGCGTGCGTCAACACTTAGGAATGGTGTTCCAACACTTCAATTTATTCCCGCATTTAACCGTGTTAGAAAACATCACGATTGGGCCAATTCAATTGAAGAAAATCGACAAGGCGGTCGCAGAACAAAAAGCACATGAGCTTCTAGAGAAAATGGGCTTAGTCGATAAAGCGGATGTCTATCCAAACTCACTATCTGGTGGACAAAAACAAAGAATCGCGATTGCACGTTCACTTGCGATGGAACCCGATGTGCTCTTGTTCGATGAGCCAACGTCAGCGCTGGATCCAGAAATGGTGGGCGAAGTGTTAAACGTAATGAAGGAACTTGCAGCAGGCGGCATGACCATGGTTGTCGTAACGCACGAAATGGGATTTGCCCGTGAAGTAGGAACGCGTTTAATCTTCATGGACGGTGGCGTGATTGTAGAAGAAGGCCATCCAAAAGAAGTCCTCGAGAATCCACAAATGGAGCGTACACAATCGTTCTTATCAAAAGTATTAATCTAATAGAAGAGAAGTCTTATTTGCGATGATGCGGATAAGACTTTTTTTGTGGGTTGAAAAAACGTAAACAAAATGCTAACAAAGTCAAAGAATGTTAGCAAAATGTTTACAGAAAAAATCCTTGCAATGAACCTTGTGAGGTGCTACAATACAAAACGTAAGAATTACGATTTAAGAAATGGAGACAGAATATATCATGAAAAAAACAACCTTTATTGGATTATTATTGATGTTTGTACTGGTTGCCGTTGGATGTGCGCCAAGTAATTCAAACAGCAAAACACAATCAGGAAAGCTAAAAATTTCAACGACCTTCTTTCCGATTTACGATTTTACAAGAAACATTGTAGGGGATGAAGGGGACGTAACGCTTGTCATCGGTGCTGGAACAGAGCCACATGACTACGAGCCTTCTGCAAAAGAAATCGCAAAAATGAGCGAAGCAGATGCACTTGTTTATGATAGCGAGTATATGGAAACATGGATTCCTGCAGTCCTTAAGACTATCGAATCTGATAGCAAAGTCAAAGCAATCAGCGCAACTAAAGATATGGTACTTCTTCCTGGTGGAGAAGAGGAAGAACACGACCATGACCACGATGGCGAAGGCCACAGCCATGAATATGATCCACACGTATGGTTATCACCAGAGCGCGCGATTCAAATGGTTCAAAACATTACGAAGCAGCTAGCGGAAGCTTTCCCTGAGCGTAAAGAAGCTTTCGAGAAAAATGCTAAGGCATACATCGAAAAATTAACAGCGTTGCATAATGACTATACAAATGCATTTAAAGATGCCAAACAAAAGAACTTTGTAACGCAACATACAGCATTCCACTATTTAGCATTAGACTACGGCTTAAACCAAGTCGGAATCACTGGGATTTCACCAGAAGCTGAGCCAAGTGCTGCACGTTTAGCAGAATTAACAAAATACGTGAAAGAAAACGACATTAAGATTATTTACTTTGAAGAAAATGCTTCTGAGAAAATCGCGAAAACATTAGCGGAAGAAGCAGGCGTTGAGTTAGCCGTTTTAAATCCAATTGAATCTTTAACAAAAGAGGAAATGGATAAAGGTGAAGACTACATCTCTGTAATGCGCGAAAACCTTGAAGCGTTGAAGAAAACGACAGACCAACCAGGAAAAGACATCCAACCAGAACACGCAGAAGACGAGAAGACAGTTTCAAAAGGCTACTTCGAAGACAGTGCTGTAAAAGATCGCACACTTTCTGATTACGCTGGCGAATGGCAATCCGTATATCCTTACTTAGTGGATGGCACTCTTGATCCAGTCTTTGACTACAAAGCAAAAATTGGCAAAAAGATGACAAAAGACGAGTACAAAGCATACTACACAACAGGATATAAAACAGATATTAAAAATATCAATATCACGGATACAACAATGGAGTTCCAAAAAGAAGATGGAACAACGGTTAAAGCGGAATACAAATATGTAGGATACAAAATCCTAACATATAAAAAAGGAAACCGCGGCGTCCGCTTCTTGTTTGAAGCTGTGAACCCAGTAGAAGGTGCTCCTAAATACGTTCAATTCAGCGACCACAACATCGCTCCAGTGAAAGCAGAACACTTCCACATCTTTATGGGAAATGAAAGCCAAGAAAAACTATTAGAAGAAATGGACAACTGGCCAACATACTACCCATCAAACTTGACAGGGTTGGAAATTGCTCAGGAAATGGTTGCTCACTAAAAAACAGGATGTGAGAAAAGGCGTTCATAGGCGATGACGGTTCGCAGTTTAGCCGTAAGCGGTCTGTAAGACCGTGCGGACTAAACTCGAAAGGCTTGAGCCTATGCCTTTTCGAACTCAACTACACAGGATACGAGACCGAACGCTCAGAAATGGAACGTTGGACTGGAACACCGGAAGGAACGTGCAACGTTCTGCGGATGTTTCAGGAAACGCACGCCATTTCTGTGAGGTCGAGTTCAACTTCACAGGATGGCAGAAAGACAGAAACTAAGAATGATTTCACAGTGTGAAGTCATTCTGTTTCGTAGTCTTTCGCCCGCAAAGTTTATTAGACTTTCTTGAATCACGAGTGATGAAAAGAAAGTCAATAAACCACTGCGTATAAATCGATGCAAATAAATCTATGCAGACACCAAAAAGCAGGATTCGATATCGAATCCTGCTTTTTGTTTACTCAAAATTAACTTATAAGTTAATTTTGATTTTTTAAACGATGCAAAATTATCATAAAAGATAATTATCATATATGATAATTTCGGCTTATTTTCCACCCAGAAAAACAGTCGAAAAATGCCTAAACGATGCAGAAAAATAAGCTCTTAAAAAAGTCCTTTTTTTGGAGTTTGTTTGGTTGACTATTACTAAACTTAATGTATAATGGTCTTTGTGTTAGTAAACAATTAGTTTAAAAGGAGAAGACAATGGAAATCGGTCATCAACTGCGTGCCCTCCGTATTCAAAAGGGTTTAACGCAAGAAGAGTTAGCAGAGAGAACAGATTTGTCAAAGGGATATATCTCGCAATTAGAGAATGATTTGAGCTCACCATCAATGGATACGTTCTTTGATATTCTTGAAGTGTTGGGATGCCCTGCAGCGGACTTTTTCGATGAGGGGCCAGAAGAAGCACTCACGATTTACCGCGAAGAGGATATGACGATGATGGAAGACGTCAAGCACCATACGACGGTCACATGGCTTAATCCAGATTCGAACGAGCATGAGATGGAACCCGTGATTCTAGAGTTTGCCGTTGGAGGAGCGTACAAGACGTTCCAACCGTCACTTGCAGAAACATTTGGGTATGTGCTCGAAGGTTCTATTCAGGTCAAAGTCGGTAAACAAGTTGAAGTAGTTTCCAAAGGAGAGTCCTTCTATTTTGAGGCGAAAGCCAAACACCAAATTAGCAACGCCGCTAAGACAACATCGAAAGTTTTAGTCGTGGCGACAGATTCATATTTATAATTAAGAAAGTTAGGTGCTAGCAATGTCAAACAACACAATTATCTCATTTGAGAATGTGAACAAATTTTATGAGGACACTCATGTATTAAAAAATATTAACTTCGAAATCGAAAAAGGAAAATTCTATACATTACTAGGGCCTTCGGGATGCGGTAAAACAACAATCTTGCGTATCATTGCTGGATTTACAGATGTATCAAACGGAAAAGTGACTTTAAACGGGGCAGACGTTACTAACCTTCCACCAAACAAACGTAAAGTGAACACTGTTTTCCAAGACTACGCATTATTCCCACATATGAACGTATTCGAAAATATCGCGTTTGGATTACGCTTAAAGAAAACTCCAGAAAACATCATTAAAGAAAAAGTGGCAGACGCTTTAAAAATGGTGCAATTATCAGGCTACGAAAACCGTGAAATCTCACAAATGTCTGGTGGGCAACAACAACGTGTGGCCATCGCCCGCGCTCTTGTCAATGAACCAGAAGTGCTACTACTTGATGAACCATTATCAGCATTAGACTTAAAACTTCGTACAGACATGCAATATGAACTTCGTGAATTGCAACAACGTTTAGGAATCACATTTATCTTCGTAACGCATGACCAAGAAGAAGCGTTGGCGATGAGTGATGAAATCTTCGTTATGAGCAAAGGGGAAATCGTTCAATCAGGAACGCCAGTTGATATTTACGATGAGCCAATCAACCGTTTCGTTGCGGACTTTATCGGTGAAAGTAATATCGTTGATGGGGTTATGAAGGAAGACTACCTTGTAGAATTCGTTGGTAAAGAGTTCGAGTGTGCCGATGCCGGTATGCGTCCAAACGAAAAAGTTGAAATCGTGATTCGTCCAGAAGACTTATCGTTAACGTCTATCGAAAAAGGAAAATTAACAGTTGAAGTGGACACTCAATTATTCCGCGGAGTTCACTACGAAATCATCTGCTATGACGAAAATGGCAACGAATGGATGATTCACTCAACTCGTAAGGCAGAAGTTGGATCAAAAGTGGGCTTATACTTCGAACCACAAGACATCCACGTAATGCGTTTTGGAGAAAGTGAAGAAGACTTCGACGCTCGTTTAGAAAGCTACGAAGACGAGGTAGAAGAAAATGACTAAACAATCGCGTCTATTATTTTCCATTCCATACTTTATCTGGTTGTTATTATTCGTAGTAACGCCACTTGGAATGATTTTCTATAAATCATTCTTCGACATCAATGGTCAAGTAACGCTTGGAAACTACACGAACTATTTCGCGTCAGGAAACTACTTAGAAATGACATTCAACTCAGTGTGGTACGCATTTCTTGTAACGCTTGTAACGCTACTCGTGAGTTATCCAACAGCACTTTTCCTAAGTCGTACAAAGCATAAACAATTATGGCTTTTATTAATCATCTTACCAACATGGGTAAACCTACTATTAAAAGCCTATGCATTTATCGGAATCTTTAGCCAAACAGGAACAGTGAACAACTTCCTTTCATTATTTGGATTGGCACCACAAGAATTCCTATTCACTGACTTCAGTTTCTTAACGGTAGCAGCGTATATCGAGTTACCATTTATGATTTTGCCAATCTTCAACTCTATCGAAGAGTTGCCAGGTTCACTCATTGCGGCAAGCCGCGACCTTGGGGCAACAAAATGGGATACGTTTAGACGTGTCATCGTTCCATTATCGATGAACGGGGTGCGCAGTGGAGTACAAGCCGTATTTATTCCATCACTCTCACTCTTCATGTTGACTCGTTTAATTGGAGGAAACCGCGTGATTACACTTGGTACAGCCGTTGAACAACACTTCTTAGTAACACAAAACTGGGGAATGGGTTCTACAATCGGGGTTGTATTGATTGTAGCGATGATTATTTTAATGTTTATTACAAGAGACCGTAGAAAAGGAGGCGTATCAGAATGAAATTAGAAAATAATAGTAAGTGGAGTAATTTCTACTTAGTGTTTGTATTTGTAGTCTTATATGCGCCCATTTTTTACTTGATTTTTTACTCATTTAACAGTGCTGGTAGCATGAACGGATTCGAGAGTTTCACACTTGACCACTATAAAGCCGTTCTTGCTGACACACGTTTAATCGGAATTGTGTTAGATACACTGATTCTTGCACTCTTATCAGCACTTATTGCGACAGTGATTGGAACACTTGGAGCCATCATGATCCATTACATCCGTTCAAACCGTCGCAAACAAGTATTATTAGGCTTTAACAATATTTTGATGGTATCTCCTGACGTTATCATCGGTGCCAGCCTTTTAATTCTCTTCACAGTGGTTGGATTCAAACTCGGCTTTATGTCGGTATTACTTGCGCACATCGCGTTTAACATTCCAATCGTTGTACTAATGGTTTTACCAAAATTATCAGAAATGAACCCATCGATGATTACAGCGGCTCGTGACTTAGGTGCTACAAGCTCACAAGTATTAACACGCATCGTTTTACCAGCGATTACACCAGGAATTCTCAGTGGATTCTTTATGGCATTTACGTATTCATTAGACGACTTCGCCGTGACATTCTTCGTAACAGGAAATGGATTCTCAACGATTGCCGTTGAAATCTACTCACGTGCGCGCCAAGGAATCAGCTTAGAAATCAATGCCTTAAGTACATTGATGTTCCTATTCTCATTATCACTTGTAATTGGATATTACTTCATTCAAAAATTCCAACAAAAACGATTGAATGGGAAGGCTTCTGAGAGTGACTTATTGAAAGGAGTCACACTATGAAGCGACTAACGATGTTAATTGGGGCAATCGTAGTATCTTGCCTAGTGTTGTTTGGAATCCGTAAGAATTTTGAAACGGCAACGGCAGGAGACCCTCAAACAATTATCGTATATAACTGGGGAGACTATATCGACCCAGAACTCATTACACAATTTGAACAAGAAACAGGTTATAAAGTCATTTATGAAACGTTCGATTCAAACGAAGCCATGCTGACAAAAATTAAGCAAGGTGGAACGAACTACGATATCGCCATTCCAAGTGAGTATACAATTCATAAAATGGTCGAAGAAAACTTACTTGAAAAATTAGATTATTCAAAAATCAAAGGGATGGAACATATCGACCCACGTTTCTTACACCAATCCTTTGACCCAGAAAACTCTTATAGCATTCCTTATTTCTGGGGAACGCTAGGAATTGTTTATAATAAGAAAGTTTATCCAGAAGGAATGATTAGCGAGTGGCGCGATTTATGGAATGCGGATTTAAAAGATTCCATTCTATTTATTGACGGAGCTCGTGAAATGATGGGGATTGCTTTACAAACACAAGGCTATTCTCTTAATGAAAAAGACGAAGCCATTGTTAAAGAAGCTGGTAAATTCTTGAAGACATTGATGCCAAATGCAAAAGCAATTATCGCTGATGAAATGAAGACATACATGATTCAAGGAGAAGCAAACATAGCTGTAACTTTCTCAGGTGAAGCTTCTAAAATGTTGAGTGAGAATGAAGATTTAGCCTACGTGGTTCCTAGCGAAGGAACGAACTTATGGTTTGATAATATCGTCATTCCAAAAACGGTTGGTAACAAGGAAGGCGCGTATGCGTTTATCAATTTCATGTTGCGTCCGGAAATCGCAGCGAAGAATGCTCAGTATGTTGGTTATGCAACTCCTAACAAGGATGCGCTAGCACTCTTACCAGAAGAAATTACTTCGGATGAGAGCTTCTATCCGAGTGAGGAAGCGATGGAGAAGATGGAGGTTTACGAGAATTTAGGAACCGACCTATTATCGCTTTACAACGACCTCTTTTTAGAAGCCAAGATCTTTAGAAACTAAGAAAAATCGAGACACGCTCTCGATTTTTTTTGTGCAAAAAAATGAATAAAGGAACTTCGTTCCTTTGAAATTCGGGTGCAGAGAACAAAGAAGAGGAGATTGGATAAGGTTCGATTCGCCTTTAAATCCTACGGATATCTTCATAGTAGTGATAGTGGCTGTACCGTGTTGAGCCTGTCGTCTCAACTACTACCGAGCTTCAAAGTGACTCTAGGAAATAAATTTCCAGAGTCACTAATTCGCATCGATTACACTCGCTATGATGATTGCTATAGAATCCGAAGGGCTCTTTCGTACTTTTATGGGGTATCTTTGTTTTATTCCAGCGAGTTTGTAGTGATTCGCAAGATATTTTTATGCTTTCCTTTTTTGATAAACTGCTGCGATGTTATCGGCAATGCTTAGGAAGGGAACGGCAGGAGTGTGGTGCTGAGCATTATATAAGTGGAAAAGGGATGGAGTAATAAAACATGCCCTACTACTGTAAGGCATGTTGTTTAATGATTGTGATTTTGTTGTAAGAAAATTGTACTTTATTTTTTTGAGAGGATTCTTATTGAAATTAGTATTCCGATGACAAAAGCAAATGAAAAGATACTTGTTTCGAGGTGTGATAGAAATAAAATTTGTATTGGTTTTGCGTAACCAAAGTAGAGAAGTGTCAAAAGAATAATGGGGATGCAATATGTTGTAGCAGTCATAATACCGCTTCTAAGGATTTTAGCTCTGGTTACAATCGTGATTACTAAAGTTGTCCATATGATATTTGAGAAGAATAAAAATCCAATTCCCCATAAGGCGTTAGGAGAGAGCCTTTGTATGTCATGAGTGAGCATATGAACTCCATAAACATTGAAGAAAGGAAGCAAGAAAAAGCTGAATAGAATTACTACTGCAAAAAATTTTTTCATTGTTAGATCCTCCTTTAAATATATTGATAATCATTTGTTTTCAAGATAATATCTTCAACTTTATTTTACTATTTTCAAGAGAGATAAACAATAAAATGTGTATAAATTCACATACCATGATTAAAAAATAAGGGATCGCATTGGCGGTGTGTGCTGAGTGAGGGGGAGGAACGGCAGAAGTGTGATGATTTTGGAGGGAGTGGGGCAAAATTGGCTTTTTTATTGAATTTAACCGATTTATTATATTGCATATAGGGGGAAAGAGGAGTACCATTAGGGTATCAACCTTAAAGGAGATGAAGTGATGTTTACGTTAACAAAGGAATTGACGAAACAATATAAAGAAAGTTTTCAAAGTAAGCCAGAGCGTATCGTGGCGCAAAATGCTGCGGTGAAGAATGGCTTGAAAGGATCTAGTGAGACGGTCGCTTCTGTTGTGGAAAATCAGCCGGTGTATTCGATTGATTTGGAACACGGAAAAGTAGCCAACCAAAAGGCTTCTGGTCGTTGCTGGATGTTTGCGGCGCTCAATACATTCCGCCACAGACTCTTTAATAACTTCAAGCTCGAAGAATTTGAACTCTCACAAAGTTATACATTTTTCTGGGATAAATACGAAAAGGCCAATTATTTCCATGAAAATATTTTAAAGACAGCGGGCGAACCTGTGACAAGCCGCAATGTAGCCTTTCTCTTACAAACGCCTCAACAAGACGGTGGGCAATGGGATATGATTGTGTCTATCTTCAAGAAATATGGGGTTGTGCCAAAGAGTGTGATGCCGGAAAGTTTTTCAAGCTCGGCTTCAAGCGATTTGAACAAATACTTAAATAAAAAACTTCGCCAAGACGCAAAAGTGCTTCGTGACTTAGTGGCACGTGGAGCTAGCGAAGAGGAAATCAACGAAACGCGTAAACAATTAATGCAAGAAGTGTACGACTTACTTAGCGTGACTCTTGGAACTCCGCCAGAAACATTCGACTTCGAATATCGCGATAAAGACAAGGAATTCCACCGTCACTTGAATTTGACGCCACAAAGCTTCTTCGAACAATTCGTGGGCTTGAACTTAGACGATTACGTGTCTATCATCAACTCACCAACAACGGACAAACCATTCAACCGTTCATACACTGTTGACATGCTTGGAAATGTCGTTGGAAATCAAGTGCGCTACTTGAACTTAGACATGGCAACGTTCAAAGAATTAGCGATTCGCCAATTAGAACAAGGCGAGTCAGTCTGGTTCGGTTGCGATGTCGGTCAATCTTCAAACCGCAGCAATGGTCGTCTTGCGCTCAATAACTTCGACCTTAAAGGCTTAACTGGAATCGACTATTCATTAACTAAGGGCGAACGTCTTGAATATGGCGATAGCTTAATGACACACGCGATGGTATTAACAGGGGTGAACCTTGTGGACGGTAAACCTAATCGCTGGAAAGTGGAAAATAGTTGGGGTGAAGAATCTGGGGTTGAAGGGTTCTGGATGATGAGTGATGCGTGGATGGATGAGTTTACGTACCAAATCGTTATCAGAAAAGACTTGCTTACAAAAGAGCAACTCGACGCTTTCAACAGCGAACCAATTGTGTTAGCGCCATGGGATCCAATGGGCTCCTTAGCATAATCTTGTAAAAAAACAAAATAAGTCCTCTGGACATCTTCATAGTGGTGACAGTAAAGGCACCGGATTGAGCCGAAGTCTCAATTCCTAGCAAGCTTCAAACCGAGGGTAAGTGATAAATCACGAACCCTCGGTAATTCACATTGCTTGCACCTCTTTACTGTTCCCACTATAGAGTCCAGAGGACTTTTGTTTTTTTAGTTTAGGTAAAGTAATCGGTGCTCCCTAGTGCTAACTCAATTGGTTGTGAAAAGTCGAGTTGTCTTTTGTTTTTTTATGGCTAGGAGTGCAGAGTCCAGAGTTTTTTTGTTTTTTTGATTAGGGTAGATAAGGAGTGCATCCTAGTGCTAACTCAATTCGTTGTGAAAAGTCGAGTTGTCTTTTGTTTTTTAGGGCTTAGGGGTGCGGGGGACGGCTTTCTGAAATTAACAAATATGTTAATTGAGGCAATAAAAAAGGTGGGTAAAGGCCTGGGCCTTTATCCACCTTTTCAAATTTGAATGGTTATTCGCTGCGGAGCGATTCGACTGGGTCTTTCTTCGCGGCGATGCGTGAAGGGATGAGTCCAGCTAACATTGTTAATACAATCGAGATACCGATGAGGATAAGCGCGGCTTCCCATGGTAATTGCGCCACGTTTTCCACGTTCGTCATTTTCGCAACGACGGCATTGATTGGAATTGTCGCAAGGAGCGTGATGGCGATGCCGAGCACTCCGGAGATGAATCCTTCGATGGCTGTTTCGGCCGTGAAGATGCGACGGATGTCTTTCTTCGAAGCCCCCATTGCACGTAGGATTCCGATTTCTTTTGTACGTTCGAGAACCGAGATGTACGTGATAATCGCAATCATAATCGATGATACGATGAGCGAGATGGCTACGAAACCAACGAGTACGGTTGTAATCACGCCCACCATTGTCGTAATCGAAGACATGATGGTTTGAATATCGTCGGAGTAGGCGAGCACTTTGTCGTCTTCGCCGGCGTCTTTTTTCGCCGTGTTATAGGCGTTGATGAAGTCCTTCAACTCTTGTTTTTGTTGGAACGAAGAGGTGTAGAACTCGATGGCAGCCGGTTTGGATTTGTCGATGACACCCAATTTCGCGAGGTTTTCCTCGTAAGTGGCAGCCGAGTTTTCGTTGTATTGTTGGATGTATTGCGCTTGTTGTTCAGGCGTCAATTTGACCAACTGGATTTTTTCTTCTTCGGTTAAATCAGCCGAATTGAATGGTTTTGGATCTTTGGCAAATGCTTTTCCAGTAAATACATTGATGGTTGGGTTGGCTTCTTGCTCTTTTACGATGTCACTGTTTTGAATTTGCTTAGAAGTGTAATCGATCAGGGCGCTTGTATAAGCCACACCGCCAGAAGGAGAGTTCACACCAGAACTTGTGCCTTCTTTTTGACGAAGAACGCCGACGATTGTAAGCTCGAGGCCATTCTCGATTTGCGTCTTCATGTAGGCTTCGTCGTCAATTTTATTCATCCATTGGTTGTTTTCTTTCACGAAACGGTTCGTGTTCACAACTGCTTTGAATGTTTTCCCGATGAAATCACTATATTGATACGTTTGTGATTTGAGTTCGTCGAGCTTCTTTGCATCATTTAATTCGCTAGGGTCTTTAATGCGTAAGCTATAAAGGAGCAGGTCACTGATTTGGTTATCTTCATCGACGATAAGGACGATTTCAGATTTATCCTTTGGAAGGCGACCTTCTAGCACGTCATATTGCGCATTCAGCATCTCCTCGTCGCTTGAAAGTTGGCTCCAGTAGTCGATATTTTGCAAGTAGCCTTTAATCGTTTGGTTCGCCGTATCCACTTCGCTCGCTAGATTTGACGGAAGAATGCTCTTTATACCGTTAGATGTGTCACTGGCGTAAATATACGGTTGCAGGTTGTATTGGTAACGAATGTCTTTTGTCAGTTTTGCGACTTCAGATGCGTGTTCGTCCAAGTAAGTCTTGAAGGACGCGAGGTCGTTTTTCCCAATTTGTTTTTTTAATAAATTCGTCAACACCGTATTGACGCCAAGCTCGTTATTGTCTTTATAAGGCTTATCGCTTAAATCCGGAGAGGTCGCTAGCAAGTTACTGTGGTTCTGCTCGCTAATCGTCAGTGGAAGAGAGACGAGGGTGTCTTCTTGCACCTTCTTCACGTAGTCGCTCACACCGTTCGAGAGGGCCAGGATAAGGGCAATCCCGATAATCCCGATAGAACCGGCAAACGCAGTCAGGAAGGTACGGCCTTTCTTCGTCAATAGATTATTAAATGAAAGGGCTAGAGCCGTCATAAAGCTCATCTTCGTCTTCGTGAACTGAATGTCCCCTTGTTTGGGTTCTTCGGTGGGTTCGTATGGATTCGAGTCGCTTAAGATATTTCCATCTAATACTTGTACGATACGAGTGGAGTACGTCTGTGCCAGTTTCGGGTTATGCGTCACCATGATCACGAGACGTTCCTTGGCGATGTCTTTTAATAACTCCATGATTTGAACAGAAGTCTCAGAATCGAGCGCTCCTGTCGGCTCGTCGGCTAAAACAACTTTTGGATTATTGACAAGGGCACGCGCAATCGCAATCCGTTGCATTTGTCCCCCAGACATTTGGTTTGGTTTCTTATATAAATGGTCCTTCAACCCAACGCGTTCGAGGGCTTCGATGGCACGTTTCTTGCGTTCCGCTTTGGAAACACCAGAGAGTGTCATTGCAATCTCGACGTTTGAGAGTGCCGTTTGGTGGCCGATAAGATTATACGACTGGAAGACGAACCCGATGGTGTGGTTTCTGTAACTATCCCAATCGCGGTCTTTAAATTGCTTTGTTGATTTTCCTTGGATGAGTAAATCACCCGATGTGTATTGGTCGAGTCCACCGATGATATTTAATAGGGTGGTTTTCCCTGAACCCGATTGTCCGAGAATCGAGACGAACTCATTTTCACGGAAGCGAATCGAGATATCTTTCAGCGCGTGAAACTCTTGATTTCCAGTATGATAAACTTTTGAAATATGTTGTAGTTGTAGCATCACCAAGCTCCTTTCATCAATGTCCCTAGTGTACCACAGTTGCGGAGTGTGCACATAGGACTGGAGTCGGAATTTTAGAAAAAGTTGGCAGGGAGAAATGTTGAAACTCCCTATAAAATCTGTATAATAGGTATACAACACAAAAAAGGAGTACAACCCATGACAACAATTGATAAAGTGGCTCTTATGGAGCAAGCCAAAGAAGTTTTAAAGAATGCTTACTGTCCGTATTCAAAATTCCCTGTAGGAGCTGCGGTTTTATATAAAGATGGCCGTGTGATTACGGGAGCGAATATTGAGAATGTATCGTTTGGGGTAACCAACTGTGCAGAACGTAGCGCGATTTTCTACGGAGCTTCACAAGGCTATCGTAAAGGCGATATTTTAGCGATTGCCGTTGCGGGGGAAACAGAAGGATTCTTACCACCATGTAACATTTGTCGTCAAGTGATGGTTGAGTTCTGTGGACCAGATACTCCTGTATTCTTATTGAATGGAAAAGGCGAAATTCTAGAATTACGTTTAGAGGAATTAGTTCCTTATTCATTTGTTAGCTTAGAAATGTAATAAAATCCTATAAGAAATGAAGCAGCCAGTCGTTGCTTCGTTTCTTTTTTTGTCCAAAAAAATTGAAAAATAAATTCGACGGGGTTTGCTGGATCTATTCCGAAAACTGAATTTTTAGAATATAATCGCCTGAATTTCTAGTGATTGAATGATATAAAAGTTATTCAGCAGATTGCTTGAACAGCGATTAGAAATCCGGATGCAGGATCTATTTGTAATGGGATCTTCTACACTGCAAGGAGTGCATTTATACAAAATTTGTTGGTTTTCCGAAGTGTTGAAATGAGTTCTTTGTATAAAATTTTCTCGCGCCATTTTTGCACGAAAAAAAGTAAAATGTAGCATATATGTTACACTTCAAAAAAATAAGACCGAAGAATCCAGCGGATGCCATAATGGCAGTAATGGGGGATGGCAACCAATGTGAATTACTGACTCTAGTGAATTCCCGTAGAGTCAGTTTGAAGCTTAGTAGAGCTTGAGACTTTGGCTCAAGCCGGTGCCCTATTACAGCTTTTATGGCCAAATCCGCTAGGATTCGAAGGGATTAAGCGCCAACCGAAATTAACTTATAAGTTAATTTTGATTTTTGAGTATTCGTTCTACTTGCAAGTGGCGAGGGACTGTTTTATACTGAAGTCAACCAAATAGGTTTACACATTTTGTAGGAGGTGTACAATGTATCAACCAGAGAAATTAAAAGAGAGAAGAGTGGCGCAAGGACTCACGCAACAAGAGCTCGCTAATGCACTGGGCGTCTCTAAGCAGGCTTATTCTGCTTGGGAGCGTGGAGTGAAGGTGCCAGCTTCCGATAAGGTAGAACAGCTGGAGAAGCTTCTATCTGTGCCAAAGGGCTATTTTACAGAAATAGAAATTGTACGACTATACCATACGCTCACGCCACCAAATCAAGAGAAGGCGGTGCGCTATGTCAAGGCGCTAGCAACCGAGGAACAAACGCCAAAAGTGGTTCCGATGAAGAAGAAACTGGTCGCGTATCATGTGTACGAGAAGATGTCGGCCGGGATTGGGGCGACGATTTACAACGACCGAGACTACGATACGGTTTACTACGATGAAGAGTTGGCGCATGATTTTGCGTCATGGGTATCGGGGGATTCGATGGAACCACGCTACCATAATGGATCGGTGGCGCTCATTCGTGAGACGGGATTCGATTATGATGGGGCGGTCTATGCGGTGGTATGGAACGGACAGACGTTTATTAAGCGCGTGTATCGTGAAAGGGACGGGTTGCGGTTAGTATCGTTTAACCCAGACTATGCGGACTTATTTGCTCCGTATGAGGAAGAACCACGAGTGGTAGGAATGATTGTTGGAAACTTTATGCCGTTGGAGGGATAAAGATGGGCTGCTTTGACTATTCGAAGGAACCGAGAAGCGACATTGCCTTTGTGGATATGAAGTCCTTTTACGCGAGTGTGGAATGTGTGGCGAGGGGGCTGCATCCGTTGAAGACGTCGCTATGCGTGATGAGTCGTGCGGATAATTCGGCGGGGTTGATTTTAGCATCCTCCCCGACGTTCAAGAAGGTCTTCGGGAAATCCAATGTCGGTCGCGCGTATGAATTGCCCTTTGATGTCAAAACACGCAAGTTTAGTTATGCCAATGCGCGTCGTCAAGGAATCGAAGTGACGCCGCAGTATGTACGCTTTATCGAGAATTGGGCGAAGGTGACCTATATCGTACCACCTCGGATGGACGAGTATATTAAGGTGAACATGCAAATCCAACGCGTGTTTCAAAACTTCGGGGGACCTGAGGATATTTTTCCGTATTCGATTGATGAAGGCTTTATCGATTTAACGTCGTCACTGAATTATTTTGTGCCGGATGATGCCTTGTCTAGACGGGAAAAGCTCGACCGTGTGTCTGCGGATATTCAACGGGCGATTTGGAAGGAGACGGGGATTTACTCGACGGTTGGAATGTCGAACGCGAATCCTCTCCTGGCCAAATTAGCGCTCGATAATGAAGCGAAGAAGATTCCGCATATGAGAGCGAACTGGTCGTATGAAGATGTCGAAGAGAAGGTCTGGGGAATTCCAGAGATGACAGACTTCTGGGGAATTGGCTCCCGGATGGAGAAGCGGTTGAATGCGCTCGGAATTTATTCGATTCGCGAACTGGCTAATGCCAATCCTGACCGATTGAAACAAGCGCTTGGTGTCGTGGGACTCGATTTATGGTTTCACGCAAATGGCATCGATGAGAGTAATGTGCATGTGCCGTACCGTCCGAAATCAAGAGGGCTCGGGAACTCGCAGGTACTTCCACGTAACTATGTTCGACAGCGGGATATTGAAATCGTGCTACGCGAGATGGCGGAGCAGGTGGCGATTCGCATGAGACGAATGAAGAAGAAGGCGACGGTTGTTTCGATTCATGTAGGCTACTCAAAGGACGAGGGCTTGTCGTCGATACAGGCGCAGCGCAAGATTGACCCGACGAATCGTACTTCGGTGTTATCGGAAGTGGTCTTGGAACTCTTTCGTAAGAAATACAAAGGAGGTGCGGTGCGTAATGTGGCGGTGCGGTATTCCGGATTTGTCGAAGAAAGCTTTGGACTCATTTCACTATTCGAAGATATTGAAGCAGTTGAGAAAGAAGAAAGGCTCCAGACGGCGATTGATACGGTCCGCGACCAATACGGATTCACCTCGCTTTTAAAAGGGAACGCGCTGGAAGGTGGTTCGCGCGTGGTGGCTAGAAGCAAGTTAGTCGGAGGACATTCCGCTGGAGGATTAGACGGTTTGAAATAATGGAAAGAGCGTATTTGCCGTATCGCTCGGCAAGAGAGCACAAGGATCGCGGCATGGCGAAGTGGATGGGATTTTTCCTGTCTGAACATACGACGTCCCTAAAGGATGAACGTAAGCGCGAGGACCAGACGAGTCGGCTCTCGATGGAAGAAAAATGGATGCTGCTGTCGCAATTGTATGTCGGCAAGTTGCAAGCGAGTATTACGGTGCCGTATCGGATGATGCGACAAACGCTCATTGGCGAAGTGAGTGAATTATACGAGAGTGAAATCTCGCTAAAGACAGAAGAAGGCTACCGCCGCATTGCAGTGGAAGACATCTTACAAATTCAGTTGGTGGAAGGCGCAGAGTAATAGAAAACAGTACGGAATTTCTTTCATAATATAAAGTTTTAAAGGGGTCGAATTCGACTCCTTTAAATCAGGATAAATAAGAACGTCTCCCGTTATTCACTAGAGTTGACGGGGGCGTTCTTTTTTGCTAAAATAGTCGTGTTGTAATTGTGAAGCACCACAGCTACAACCGCTCGGATTAGAGTACAAAAGACCGGAAGCGGCACTTTAAACTGGCGAGTCTTAGTCTAAAATATAGGAGGTGCAATATGTACGCAATCGTAAAAACTGGTGGAAAACAAGTTAAAGTTGAAGTTGGTCAAGCAATCTACGTTGAAAAATTAAACGCAGAAGCTGGCGACAAAGTAACTTTCGAAGAAGTAGTATTTGTAGGTGGAGATGACGTTAAAGTTGGTGCTCCATTCGTAGCAGGTGCAACTGTTGAAGGAACTGTTGAAAAACAAGGCCGTCAAAAGAAAGTTGTAACTTTCAAATACAAACGTCGTAAAGACTCACACCGTAAACAAGGTCACCGTCAACCTTATACAAAAGTTGTTATTGACGCAATCAACGCTTAATCACGATGATTCAAGTGACTGTACACAAAAAGAACCAACGTATCGTTTCCTTTGAAATGACTGGTCATGCAAACTTTAGTGAACATGGTTCGGATATCGTTTGCGCAGGAGTATCGGCTTTAGCCATTACAACTGTGAACAGCATTGAGAAGTTAGCAGGATACCAACCGATTGTCGAAGTCGACGAGGTTGAGGGTGGTTACTTATATATGGAAGTTGTAGAAGACTTGACGAAAGAGCAAGAACATACAACTCAAATTTTATTAAATAGTCTATTACTAGGGTTAGAAGATATTCAATCGGAATATCAAGACTTTCTAGCTGTAACTGTTGCATAATCAATCAAGGAGGTGCACAACTATGTTAAAAGTGAATTTACAATTATTCGCCCATAAAAAAGGGGGCGGTTCTACATCAAACGGACGTGACTCACAAGCGAAACGTCTAGGTGCTAAACGTGCTGACGGACAATTCGTTTCAGGTGGTTCAATTTTATACCGTCAACGTGGAACAAAAATCCATCCAGGTGAAAACGTAGGTAGAGGTGGAGACGATACTTTATTTGCTAAAGTAGACGGAATTGTACGTTTCGAACGTAAAGGCCGTGACAAAAAACAAGTATCTGTATATCCAGTAATCGCTGCTGAATAATATTGAGTAGGATGTGACATTCAGTCACATCCTTTTTTTTAGGAAATTTGAGCAAGTTTAAAGCTACTACGAACTTTTCAGATGTCTCTATAATTGCTATACTAGCTGTATCGGAGGAAGCCTTGCGTCTTCCTTCCTCTCAAGCTTCAAAGGGACTCTAGGAAATGAATTTCCAGAGTCAGTAATTCACATTGAGTAAAACCGCTAGTATTGCTATTATAGAATCTGAACGTTCCGCATAGTTTTGTAAAAAAGCATGTGCTGCTGTTGTAGTACATATCATTCAAAATTCAAAAAATTAAAAAAATAGAAGGAGGGATTTTTATCGAAGCGGGAAAAGAAATTCAAGCATTCGAGGAATTGGCAAAAGCAGTAGAGCTGCTTCAACAAGAAATTGGCTATTCGAATGTAGAAGCGTTAGGGGAAACCTTACAAAATATTGTCAATGACAACACTGCGCAACAAGTCGAAGGCCTGCCAAGTAACGAAGTGGTCCAAGAATTAAACAAAGCGTATAAACAATTAGACTTAACAAGCTATTCGAGTGAAGAAATTCGCCGGATGATTCAATTTGCGTTCTTGAAAGCTGCTAAAGAAGATGGCTTACAAACCAACCATCAAATGACTCCAGATGCGATTGGCTTACTTGTGGCGTATATGATTGATCAAATTACGAAGAAAGACAAGACGCTACAAATTGCGGACTTTGCAGCAGGAAGTGGGAACTTATTAAGTACGATTCTGTTATTCCTACA
>URWJ01000015.1 GCA_900551535.1 uncultured Granulicatella sp.
TATGTTACAATGATGTTACAAAGTTAGTTAGGGAACAGGGGTGTAGGATTTTGAGTACTTCAAAAACAAAGAATCTATCAGAACGCACTTCACACGAAAAGATTTTCGAATTATATTTATTCGTGAATCCATTGGGATCATATTGTTATCGCTGTGAAAATGAACTATTAAAATTTGTTCGTAATTCTGAGTTTAAGGTACATTACCAATTCGTAACGTTTCATAATTTACAAACGGTTAATCAATATATGAAAAAACAAAAGCTCGATGAAACGGACTTAGATTTAAGAAACGAAATCTATACGAAGATATATGATGCAGCTCTTTCGTATAAAGCTGCCCTCTTACAAGGAAAACGTCCTGGTCGTCAATTCTTATTTGAGTTGCAACACCAAATTCATCATCACAATCGTAAATACAGTAAAGAATTGTTAGATGAAATTTTAGATAATATTGAAATTGATAAAAAAATGTTTTACGAAGATAAAACCAGTCCTGCTGTGAAAACAGCGTACGACCGCGACTTACAAATCGCTCAAGAGATGAATGTAACGCACACTCCTTCTCTTGTCATCTTCGATAATTCAAATCATTCTTACGGAATCTTACTGGCCAACAGTATTACGGCTGATACCATTAGTGAAATTTGTAATGGCGAGCCACTTCCTGAATGTCCAGAAGTCAAACGACTTGTTGAAGTTCGTTCACGCCACAACTTAGCAAAAGTCGTGAATATGAATCGTTAACATACAAAAACTCCTCCATCTGGAGGAGTTTTCTTTATAGTTAAAGGAAAAAGAGCTCACACAGTGAGCTCTTTTGTCTTCTTCTGAGTAATCGGTCTCGTATCGCGCAGTGGTTTATTTACTTTCTTTTCATCACTCGTGATTCAAGAAAGTCTAATAAACTGTGCGGGCGAAAGACGACGAAGCAAAAAGAGCTCACACTGTGAGCTCTTTTTTGTCTTCTGTCTTTCAGCCTAATCGTTCATAAGCGCTTCTAACTGAGATAGACGTTGTTCGAATACGTCGAATGCGTCGTATAAGTAGTCTTTCTTCGTCATGTCTACGCCGGCTTTTTTCATTACTTCGATTGGAGCGTCGCTACGTCCTGCACGTAAGTAGTTTAAGTAAGCTTCTAAATCTTCTGGAGTTCCATGTAAGATTTTATCTGATAAAGCAGTCGCTGCAGCCATACCAGTTGCGTATTGGAATACGTAGTAATTCATGTAGAAGTGTGGAATACGTGCCCACTCATAAGCAATTTGCTCATCTTGAATAACATTTGCGTAGTATTTCGCGTTGATTTCGCTATAAGCTTTTGCGATTGATTCTTGTGTTAATGGTTGGCCTTCTTGGTCCATCACGTGAATCTTATGTTCGAATTCCGCAAATTGTGTTTGACGGAAAATGGTTGATTTGAAGCGGTGTAAATAGTTGTTTAAGATATATTTTTGCGCTTCTTTATCTGTATGTTTCTTCAACAAGTAATCTGTTAAGATGTTTTCGTTTGTTGTAGATGCAATTTCCGCTAAGAAGATTGAGTAATCTCCGTATTGTTTTGGTTGAGTGTTACGAGTGAAGTAGCTGTGTGCACTGTGTCCTAACTCGTGAACTAATGTGAAGAAGTTTGATAATTCATCATGCCAGTTCAATAGGATGTATGGTGCTGTTGAGTATGCTCCACTTGAATATCCACCACTGCGTTTACCGATGTTTTCAGCAACGTCGATCCAACGTTCCGCGTATGCTTTCTTCATGATTTCATTGTACTCTTCGCCAAGAGGTTTCAACGCTTCCACACTTGCTAGAGATGCTTCTTGGTAGTTGTATTTAATTGGAGCGTCTCCAGTGATTGGTACGTATAAATCATACATATGCAATTCATCTAAGCCTAATGCTTTTTGTTGTAATGCGATGTAACGGTGTAATAATGGTAATTTTTCATTTACCACGTCTACTAAAGCATCGTACACTTCTTCAGGAACTTGGTTTGAAGCAAGTGCTGCTTGGCGAGCTGAGTCATAGTTATGAACTAAAGCGCTGAAGTTATGACCTTTCACTTCTGTACCAAGTGTGCTTGCAAATGTATTTTTTAAGTTGATGTAAGGTTTGTATAGCGTTTCGAATGCTTCCTTACGAACATCTTGGTTTTTAGACTCGATATATACTGAGTAGTTTCCGTTTGTCAATTCAACTTTTTCGCCATTTTCAGTTGTGATTTCATCAAACTTGATGTCAGCGTTGTTCAATAAGTTGAATGTTTTGCTTGCGCCTTGGAACACTTCGCTAGCTTTTGATAATAAAGCTTCTTCTTTGTCTGAAAGCACGTGACCTTTTTTAATACGCGCTGTTTCTAATAGGACACGGAAGTCTTCTAATCCTGGTTCTTGTTTGAAATACTCTTCGAATGCTTCATCAGATAATGCTAAAATTGCTGGGGCAAACCATGCTGAAGCACCTGAGAATTCGATGTATGTTGAGAACGCACGTTGATTTAAGACTTGGTTTTCATTGTTAGAAGTATCTTGGTCTGCTTTTAAATGTGAGTAAACATAAGCTGTTTCAATCTTATCATCCACTACGTTTAAAAGATTTAAGAATGCTAATAATGATTCCCCGTCTTTTAATGCTGTATCTTTTGCAGCGGCTACTGCTGGAATTTGTGATTTAACAAATTCTAAGTCCTTTTCAAATCCTTCATTTGATTCGTAAATTGCGGAAAGGTCCCATGTTAATTCTACTGGAACTTCTTCACGTCTTAATGGTTTTTTATTGGCCATTATAATCCCTACTTTCTAAAAAGTTGATAGTCCTAGTGTACTATGAAATGGATGCTTTGGAAAGGGTTTGAACCCATTTTTAAAGAAAAAGAGACCAAATGAATCGCTTTTGATTCATCTGGTCTCGTTGATTAGTCTTCAAGGAAAGTAGCTTTATCTAAACTATCTGTTCCGATAATCGCTACAAGAATGACATCCTCACGAATAAGGAAATCTGCAAATACTTTTGTATTCAACGATTCATCCTTTCCTTCACGATATCCAATCAAGTTCAAATCATAATCTTTACGTAAGTCTAAATCGCTTAGTTGCTTTCCAACCCATGATTTTGGCGGATAAAATTCCACAAGCGAGATATTGCCATCGAGTGCAATCACTTCAGCCAATTTATGGTGAAGAATGTTCTTCACAAGACGAATCCCTGTTTCTTTTTCTGGGTTCACGACACGTTGTGCACCCATCTTCGTTAAGATTTCAGTCGTCGTACGACTCTTAGCTTTAGCGATAATTTCTCGGACCCCAAGTTTCGTACAATGCATCACGGCTAGAATACTCGCTTCTAAACTAGACCCTGTGGCTACCACCACTGTATCGCAGTCGCCAATTCCGATTTCTTTCAAGACATCTTCGTCTGTCACATCGGCAATGACTGCCTTGGTGACAAGTGGTTCAATACGGTTAACGGTTGTTTCATCACGATCAACGGCAATAATGTCGCAATCATATTCACTAAGCTGTTTGGCAATCGTCATCCCAAACACACCTAGTCCTAAAATCCCAACTGTCTTTCTCATTACAATCCCTACTTTCTATCCAATTAATAATGGTGCTTTCGCATACTTCATGTCGAGCGCTTTGTTCTTTCTGTTTGAGAAACTTAATAGAACGGTTAATGGTCCGATACGGCCAATAAACATCAACAACATAATCACAATTTTTCCAAGGAAAGATAAGGTTGGTGTTAAATTTGCGGTTACCCCTACTGTACATACCGCTGAGATAGTTTCAAATAAGGTATATAAAAGTGGCGCATCTGGATCCGTTAAACTGAGCAAGAACACACTCGTTAGAATAAGTGTTGTAAATACGATAAAAATCGTTAAAGCTTTTCTGGCCATCTCTTGCGAAATACTATGGTGTCTAAATTGAATCATTCCCTCATCGTACACTTCTGAGCGAATGAATAAGAGAACAACTAAGAAGGTCGTCGTTTTCACCCCACCGGCCGTCCCACCAGGAGAACCTCCAATCAGCATTTGAATACAATAAAGAAGAAGGCTCGTTGGATGTGCATTCGTATAATCAATTGTCGCAAATCCAGCGGTTCTCATTGTTACCGTTTGGAAGAAGCATACGAGTACCTTATCGAAAAATGGAAGATTCGCAATGGTATCAGGATTATTCCATTCGGTTAATAACGTTAAAACCGTTCCGCTAAGAAGAATAATCCCCGTCAACCAAAGAACAATCTTTGTATGGTAATGCAATCGACGATAGAACGATTTTTTCTTTTTGCTCTTGGTCGATTTTCTCATCTCAAGATAGCTTTTTTTGATATCAAACCATACTGAGAATCCAATTCCCCCAAGAATTATGAGAGCTGCAATCACTAATGTTAAAAATGGATCCGTCGCATAATTGATAAGACTATTAGACCCTAGATTGTCAAATCCCGCATTACAAAATGCAGAGATTGCAAAGAAAAAGGCTGTAAAAATCCCTTTTGCAGTTCCAAGTTCTGGAACGAAACGGAACGATAAAAGAATCGCTGCTACAAATTCAATAAAGAATGTATATTTAAAAATGGTCGTTAAATACTTCTTGAAATCTTGACCATCATCACGGTTTAAACTATCTTGCAAGGCTAGTTTGCTAATGAGTGACATCTTTTTACCCGCATCATAGAGGAAAAAGGCAATAATACTCATTAATCCTAATCCACCGATTTGCATTAAAATCATACAAATGACTTGCCCAAACGTATTGTACGTCTCGGCCACTGGTTGCGTCGATAGGCCTGTAACACACACCATCGATACGGTTGTAAACAAGTGGTCAAAATACGAAGCCTTTGACGTCGCCAGTTGTGAAATCGGCAAATTGAGTAGTAATGATCCCACTAAAATTACGATCGCAAAACTGGCTGCAATTCGTTTTGGTATGGAATCTTTAAATAAGAAACGAATCATCTTCGTCCCTCCTGTCCTAATCAAAAATAATGTGCCCAAAATAAAAAGAGCAGAATATATCGATATTCTACTCTTCCTATCGGTTAAATACAACCGTTACTATTTAATTTTGAAATGAGTGAAAAATTATTCCACCACTTTATATTCTTTTGTTTCACCAAAAAACTCATCATATAAAGCACGGATGGCTTTCTTTTCGTATTGGTCTAAAATACCAAACATCATTGAAACCTCAGATACCCCTTGGTTATATAATTCGATATTGATTTGAGTACGAGCAAGAGTTGAAGCCACACGAGCCGTTGTACCGACCATGTTGACCATCCCTTCCCCTACTAACATAATCAAGCAGAGTCCACGCATATAGTGCGCATCATCCACGTCTAATTCCGCATAGAAACGTTCCACAATCCCATCGAGTTGCTCGTCAGTTGCATCTTCCCCACGGATAATAATTGTCGCATCATCAATTCCTGTTGGAATATGTTCGATTGAAATGCCTTCTTCTTCAAAAATTGTCAATAATTTACGAAGGAACCCAATCTCATGGTTCATCAAGTATTTCTTCACGTAAATACTTACGAAGCCTGGTGAACTTGCAATCCCTGAGATAACATTTGGAGAAGTAACCTTCCCTTTCATAATGTAAGTTCCGCTTGCTTCTGGGTTATTCGTATTGCACACGTGCACTGGAATTCCTTTCTTAATAGAAGGAAGAAGTGCTTCTGTGTGGAATACTGAGAATCCGGCATATGATAACTCACGCATTTCTGTATAAGACAATACATCGATTGCATGTGGTTTATGCACGATTTTTGGACTCGCTACATAGATAGCATCCACGTCTGTAAAGTTTTCATATTCTTCTGCGTTCACAGCATTGGCTAAAATCGATCCTGTAATGTCAGATCCACCACGAGAGAATGTCACAACATTCCCTTCTTTTGTCACACCGTAGAATCCTGGAAATACAATCACTTCATTTGTTAATTGTAGATACTCTAATTCATGGTAGCTTTCTTCTAAGACACGTGCTTCCCCTGGAGTGTCGCTCACCCAAAGTTTTGCTTCGCGAGGGCCCACATATTTAGCCGCAAGACCTTCTTGGTTGAAGTATGACGCAATAAGGCGAGCATTTAAGTCTTCCCCGCTTGCTTTATACGCATCCATTAAATAGTCCGGAGCTAAGTCGTTTCTTTCTTTTAAGTTTTTAAAATGAATACGAACGAGTTCAAATACTTCTGGTTTTAATTCTAATTCATCACAAATTTCTTTATAACGCACTAAGATTTTCTTTAAGACTTCTTCATCATAATTCCCTTCAATATGAGAAGTTGCTAATTGGATGAGAAGGTCTGTTACTTTTTCATCGTCTGATGTGCGTTTTCCTGGGGCTGAAACCACCACGATTTTACGTTTTTCATCAGATTTTACGATATTAAAGACCTTTCTTAATTGAGTGGCATTTGCTAAAGAGCTTCCACCAAATTTGATTACTTTCATATGACACTTCCTTATTTTTTCAATGGTACTAGACTACCAAATTAATGAAAAGAACGCAACATATTTCCACTAATCGAATACATTTGTCTGCGAAACAAAAACAGTCTCGAAAACTTGTATTTATTTGTAGAGTTTGTTAGGCTTAAGGAAAATAAATAAAGGAGGTCACATCATGTCAAAAATGTTGCATACTTGTGTCCGTGTTCAAAATCTAGAAGAAAGCATTCGTTTCTACGAAGAAGCATTTGGTTTTAAAGAAACTCACAGAAAAGACTTCCCAGAACACAAATTTACAATCGTTTACTTAGCATTCGAAGGTGACGATTATGAATTAGAATTAACATATAACTACGGCCACGGCCCTTACGAAATTGGCGACGGATATGGTCATATCGCGATCAGTGCTAAAGACTTAGAAGGGCTTCACGCTGAACACGTTGCTAAAGGCTACGACGTTACAGAATTAAAAGGTTTACCAGGACATCCTGCAAACTACTATTTCGTAAAAGACTTAGATGGCTACAAAATCGAAGTAATCCGCGAAAAATAGTTCATACATGACATTCCACACACCCTCTGCTATAATGTATTCTATGCGATGAGGCGACACGCAGTACATTAGAGACTGCGAGTTATGTGGAACAGGAGTGCTTTGGCACACTACCGGATGTAGCTGTTTGTAGTTCGTGATGTGAACACGACCTACTCATCTGAAAAGATGCCACGCTAAGACTAGGAGTTCCTAGTCTTTTTTTATAGTGAAATTATGATACAATAGCAATGAAAATTATTAGACATAGAAAGAGGAAGATTCATGAAACAATGTCCATTCTGTCATGAGATGATTGACGAACAAGAAACACTCTGCCCTTACTGTGGAACAGTGCAAGACGAACTCTCACAACCGGTGTCGATTGAACCAAACGAAGGTGTTCAAACCGACCTTTTAGACGAAAATAACGAACCTACTCCATCGTTTACAACGAAAGTAGAAACAAGTATCCCAGAAGAAGACAATAACCGTAGCTCACAAGAAAACCGTGTGAAGAATAATCGCCTAGCCTATGCTGGTGCATGGAATAAATTCAAACGCTTCTTCACATTTTTTGGAGAACGTTTAGTCCAACCGACAAACCACTATTCACGTAAGCGTCAATATAGCCGTACTTACGGATACGCCTTAATTATTTTGGCAACAGTGATGTCTGCATTCGTGACAACTCACTTAATTCATTCACTGATTGGTCAATATCAATTATTCGCCGACATTTCAATCTTACCTAGCTTAACAAGCACACCAAACTACATTTGGATGTTCATTCGCTTCATCCTCTTCTACGCGGTGTTCTACCTTGGGTTCCCAAGCGTATCGTATGGATTGAAACATGTCTTCCAAAAACGTCAACACGTATTTAACTACTGGTTGACACAATACGAAGGTATGAACGTTTTAGCCATTGTCTTACTTGCCGTTGCAACAGTCATGACCTTCATCAGTCCAGTATGGTTATTCGTTGGAATCTTGATTGTATTCTTCGCGCATATCCTACTCTACATCGTGACATTTACGTCTTCGATGTTTAAGAGCGCCACAGAATCAACTATCGATCCAATTTACTTATCACTCATTGGTTTAGTCGTACAACTGATTATCACAATTAGCTTACTCTTAATCTTATTCTAAAATGCAAAGAGAAAACCCTGACCAGCGATGGTCAGGGTTATTTATTTCTAAAATTTTATTTGAAAGAATTATTCTGAGAATTCTACAGTTACCTTTGCTTCAGAATCCATTGATGAAAATAATGTTTTATAATAATTGATTGCAGATTCTTTAATTTCACTCTTAAATTTATCTAAATACTCTGCTTGTTTATCACTAGAAAGTTGGTTAGTGACCAATTTCCCAGTATCAACATCTTCTGTAGTTCCACTTAACAACTCTCCATGATTATCATACAAATTGTAAGGATTATCTTTTGAAAGTTCAACACCAATTACTTCAAATTTTGGAACGATAACCTTATATTCTTTTTCGCCTATTTGTTCAACCTTTACACTACTTTTAATTCCAAATTTAGCTGTATAATTTAAAATCACTAATGCTGTTTTTCTAGAGAACGGCACATCAAACCCAAAAACTTGGGTTGTTTTTGTTTCAGTAATAATTTCATTAACTCCTGCATTCAAAAATACAACTTCATTCACTTTTTCAATACTTTCGATATTAATTGACGTTTTGATTTCTGATTTTTGTTCCTTAGGTAAGAAAAATAGCACTCCAATAGCCATAATAGCTATTAATACCACATTCAATAGAACACTAAACTTATTAAATTTCTTCTTTATATTTGTACTTCTCAATTTACATACCTCCATTATATTTTGCTTTTCTAAAAGAAACTTCTCTTTTAATAGCATATGTAAATTTTACACACTCTAAAAATAACAGTCAACAGAATATATCTTATCGTCTAAAAATATTATATCCCAAAAAATGTAAAATAAATTTGTTGTATCTTATTCTAAATTAGAAACACAAAACCCTGACCAGCAACGGCCAGGGTTATTTTTTAACTATTTTTTGAACAGCAATCCAATGAGTTGTCCTATGAGACTGACAACTGCATACATCAGAATATAAATGGCCGCAGAGTCATTTAGTAAAAAGAGATTCGGAATCCATAAGAGACCTATCACAATCGGGAAATACCAATAATATCCAAACTTTACCGAAAACAGCATCGAAACCACAAAGACGATGACCGGAATTCCAATCAATAGTAAGAACATTGCACTTCCTGTATCTTGAATCAGAAATACAGGAATTAAATAATAGAGTAAAGCAACAACAACGTACACCAGTAACTGTCTATACTTGGATGCCATCATGACCCCTCCTCTATTGATTCTATTTTCTATCCCCAGTATACCATATCCCATTTAAAATCGAGTGC
Organism: uncultured Granulicatella sp.; assembly: GCA_900551535.1. Taxonomy (GTDB): domain Bacteria; phylum Bacillota; class Bacilli; order Lactobacillales; family Aerococcaceae; genus Granulicatella. The sequence continues at coordinate 9,432 of URWJ01000015.1, forward strand.
TATGTTGAGCACTAAAAAAGCATGAAACAAATTTGTCCCATGCTTATGACTTACTCTTTAGTTTTGTGAGAAGAGATTTTTGATGGCATCAAAAATCGATTGGAAGAATTGGGCGATTTTATCGAGCCATCCTTCGTTTTTGGCTTGTTCGACTAAGCTGTTAATCTTTTCGCTAACTGATTTTGACAAGCTATTTAATTGCTCTAATACTTGTTTGGAATCAATCGCACTTGTGTTTTGATAGTTTTGCGCAAAAGCGACTAGTGCATTAATTTGGTCTTGGGAAATCACATTTTGTAATGAGTTGTTCTTCAAAGCATCGTTAATAATGCGTTCGATATCTTCTTTTGTCGCTAATTGTCCTTGCTTTTGTTTAAGTTCCGCAAGTTCTTTCTTGATTTCAATCATCGCTTTATCGAGTTTTGAAGAATCGAAACCTTTAGCGTTCGCATTTTCTTGCGCGATTTTATTCGTTACTTCTAACTCTTGTTGCGCGACTTCAGTACGTTTGGCATCCAGTTGTACTCCGTTGGCTTCAAAGGCTTTATACACCCCTGTTAAGGCGGATTCACCGGTTACTTTCGATACGGCTGCAACTTCGATTTCGGCATCCGTTACACCTGCCGTAATCGCCGCATTGGCATATTGCTCGGCAGTGACCAGTGTGATGTTTTCAGGCGTCTTGATTTTCACCTTTACACCTGTGCCTTTATCCGTCTTTTGAACCATCACAGATGAAATCATGACAGACGTATTCCCGTCACCACTTCCAAGATATTTGATTAAATCTTGTCCAGTAGCCGTTTCGGTTAATACGGTGTTTGAATCTTTAATGCCTAATAATTCTGATGTTTGTTTTATTTGCGCTTCACTGAGTCCACCACCATAGACCACGGTTGGTTTTCCCCATTTTTCATTGACTGTCGTTGTATCGATGGCATATGCATTCTTCATGGATAATCCCATCAAAGCAAGAACAATTGCGGTTGCTTTCATCCATTTCTTCATGAATGAACCTCCTTTGTTTTAAATCGTAACTTACTCGTTACACCTATAGTATACAAAAAGAACTTTAAGAAAAAAATGTACTTTCCTTAAAGTTCTTTATTTATTTGTTTAAGAAATGGTTAACGTCGACGTGCAAATGCCTTCATTGTTGTTGGTGAGAAAAGCATGATGATTGGATAAATTTCCAAACGTCCTGCAATCATCCCAATCGCAAGTACAAAAGTATTGAAATCAGAATACATTGAGAAGTTGCTTGTAGGTCCTACTTGACCAAGCCCCGGCCCGATGTTGTTAAAGGTTGCGGCCACACTTGAGAAGGCTGTTGTAAAATCGCCTGCTTCAAATGACACACATAGTAATAACACAAGGAAGAACAGTACATACACGATTAGGTAGTTGGCAATACTCTTCTCCATCTTATTATCGATTGGTTTTCCATTCATCGTTGGAACAAACACACGACGCGGTTGACCCATGCGTTTTAATTCGGCAATGGCACTCTTGAAGTACACGATAACACGAGAGACTTTAATCCCCCCGGCTGTTGACCCTGCACATCCCCCGATAAACATCAGTAGTAAAAGAAGCACATGTGGGAACAATCCCCAGAGTCCAAAGTCGACCGTTGAATAACCGGTTGTCGTAATAATCGACGATACCGTGAAGAACACACTACGAATTGGAACGCCTAAAGCCGATTGCGTAATCGATAATACGGTGAAAATAATCATCGTAAAGCCAAGGACGATTCCAACATAGGTACGCATTTCTTCGTCTTTAATCACGTCTTTCACAGCGCCTAGAAGAATGAAGTAATATAAGTTAAAGTTGATCCCAAAAAGCATCATCCCTACCCCGATAATCCATTCCACGGCTGCTGCGTTAGCGTAAATACTAAATCCGGCATTATTAATCCCGAAACCACCTGTCCCTGCTGTACCAAACGATAGTAGCAAGGCATCAAAGAGTGGCACTTGGAAGACGACTAAGATAATCGTCAATACGGCTGTCATCGCTAAATAAATCATATATAAGATTTGTGCCGTATGGGCTAATTTCGATACGAGTTTTCCAAACACAGGACCTGGAACTTCCGCACGCATTAGCTGCACGGATTCAGAACCATGACTTGGAAGAATCGCAAGTGCGAATACCAGTACCCCCATCCCACCGACTAAGTGAGTGAAGCTTCTCCAAAATAATGAAGAATGTGCGAGCACGGATAGGTCTGGAATAATACTTGAACCGGTCGTCGTTAATCCACTTGCCGTTTCAAAGAAGGCATCCACTACATTTGGGATTTCTCCTGTGAAGACAAATGGCAACCCACCAAAGAACGATAGTAAAATCCAGCTTAAGGCTACGGTTACGACCCCATCACGCGCCATGATTTTTAGCGGCTCTGGCTTTTTAAAGCTTAAGAGAAGCCCAATCACAAGCAGTAACAGAATCGTTCCGGCATAAGCCAGTTTTTGAGTCAATGACTCTTGATAAATAAAGCTAACAATCAGTGGTAAGGCTAAGAGTGCCGCTTCAACTTGAAGCATTTTTCCCACGAAATAGCGAACTGTTTTGATATTCATTCAGACACCTCTATTCCAAAATGTCGTTAATGTCATCAAAGTCTTTTTCCGTTGTAACGACGATTACTTTATCAAATGGTTCAATCGTATCACTACCGGCTGGATAAATGAGTTTTTCTCCACGAACGATAAACGCAATCAAGAGGTTTGATTTTGTCTTCAATTCTGATAAAGGAATGCCGCAAATCGCACTATTCTTTTGAACGCGGAATTGCAACGCTTCAACTTGGTTATCCGCTAAACGGTATAACGCTTCGACATTAGATCCTTGTGTATTCGAACGTGAACGCACGAATTGGATAATTTCGTTGGCAACGATACGTTTTGGCGTTACAACAGATTGATTATCAAAGCCTTTAAACACTTTAAGAAGCGCTGGACGGCTCATTTTTGTAATAATCTTTTGGACACCTTGTTGTTTTGCATACGCTGAAAGGATTAAGTTTTCTTCGTCAATCCCTGTCATCGATACGAACACGTCGTACTCTGTAATGCGTTGCTCTTCTAATACATCATGGTCCGTACCATCGGCATGAATCACGGTTGTATGTGGGAACGCGTAGCTTAAAGTTTCACAGCGTTCTTCGTTCACTTCTATCACTTTTGTGTTAATTTTTGTTTGCTTCAACATATTGAGTAAGTAATAAGTGATACGTCCACCACCGACAATCGTCGCAGAAGACACACTCTTCGTTTCTTGACCTGTTAATTTTAAGAAGTTACCAAGGTCTTGATACGCCCCTGTAATGAACACATGGTCGCCTTCCTCTAGCGTTGAATCCCCATCTGGAATAAAGCTTTGGTCGTTACGATGAATCACACAGATTAAGATAGATTCAAAACGATTACGCACTTCTTTCAGCGTTAAACCGGCAAGTGCTGATCCTTCGTTGATTTCCAATTCAAGCAAGCTGACACGGTTTCCAACGAAATTTTCTACACTTAACGCAGAAGGATAATTAAAGTTATTCGCGATATCACGAGCCGTTGAAAGCTCTGGGTTAATCAGTAATGAAATCCCTAGACTTTCACGAACGAGTTGTAATTGTTGTGAATACTCAGGATTACGCACACGCGCAACAGTGTATTCCGCCCCAATTTTCTTCGCAAGAATAGATGCAATAATATTAATTTCATCCATTTCCGTTACAGAAATAAAGATGTCACAGTTCTCCACTCCTGCTTCCACAAGAATGTCGTAGCTGGCACCATTTCCGCAAATCCCCATAATATCGAATTTATTTAATAGTCGATCGATTAAATCTTGGTTTTTATCAATCAATACAATGTCATTTTCTTCTGTCGAGAGCTCCTGGCAAATTACTTCGCCGACTTTTCCCCCACCGACAACAACAATTTTCATTTTGTTTCCTCCAGATTGAAAAATCTTATACCTTCCTATTTTACCTGTCTAGTGTGAAAAGGTCAAAGTTTATCTTGTTTTCTAAAGGGGCAAAGCATGTTACACTAAGGTTCGGAGGTCATTATGAACGAACACGAATTACAACAATTAACCCAGGAGATTTCGCGAAGCTCTTTTCACCGCGAATTCACGCACAAAATTACGTATAACAGACGCCTACGTTCCAGCGGAGGTCGCTATCTGTTGAAAACGGGAAATATCGAGATTAATCCCCTTGTCGAACAAGAACTGGGGCTCGAAGCGCTCATCGGTGTCATCAAACACGAACTCTGCCATTATCACTTGCATCAAACTGGTGGCGGCTATCGTCACAGAGATGCTGACTTTAAGCGCCTCCTTCATCAAGTAGGCGGAAGTCGCTTTGTCGAACGCATGAAGGAACCGAATTTCATTTACGAATGTACAGCGTGCCATCACCGCTACCCTAGAATGCGCAAGATGAACACGAATCGCTATGTATGTGGAAAATGTCGTGGAAAATTAATCCTTTTAGATTGAAATTCCAGCAAACATTTGATAAACTGAAATAGTTCTGCGGTCGTGGCGGAATGGCAGACGCGCTGTCTTGAGGGGGCAGTGGGTGTATACCTGTGCGGGTTCAAGTCCCGCCGGCCGCATAAACAAAACGAAATACGCTAGATGGATAACCATCTAGCGTATTTTTGTGCATGTATTTTGTACTAGCCTAGTTGTTAGCGCATTAATACAAACTCTTCGCTACCAGTTGGATGGATTGCTACTGTTGCGTCGAAGTCGGCTTTCGTTGCTCCCATTTTAATGGCTACGGCAAAGCCTTGAATCATTTCATCAACGCCATATCCAATCCCGTGGAGTCCGACTACTTTTTCGTCTGCTCCTGCTGTGATGAGTTTGAAGAGCGCTTGTTGGCGATGGCTTGTCACGGCTGAATACATTCCAGCAAACGTTGATAAGTATGCCTTCACGTTTTCTTTGCCATACTCTTTCACGGCTTGTTCTTCTGAAAGCCCCACTGTTCCAATGGCTGGATGTGAGAACACGACTGTTGGAATCGTTGAGTAGTCCATTTTCGCGTTTGTTTGTCCGTTAAATAAACGTTCTGCTAGTGTGCGTCCTGCTTTAATCGCTACTGGCGTCAATTCTTTTTCACCAGAAGCGTCTCCCAGTGCGTACACACCTTGAGCTGTAGTTTCTTGGAATTCATTCACTTTGATAAATCCACGTTCTGTTAATTCCACGCCCGCTGCTTCAAGGTTTAACCCTTCTGTATGAGGAATTCGTCCTGTAGCCCAAATCACTTTTTCAGCAGCGAAAGTTGTTCCATCTTCGAAATGAATTTCCACAGTCCCATCTTCAAGTTGAACCAATTTTTGTGGCACTTTGTTTGTGTGCAATGTTGGTCCTGATTTTTCCATTTCCGCAACGAGTACTTCAATAATCGAATGGTCGAAGTTACGTAAAGGACGATCGCGGCGAACGAAAAGGTCTGTCTTCACGCCTAGCGCATGTAAGACACCCGAAAGTTCTACAGCAATATATCCAGCGCCTAAGATGGCTACGGATTGTGGCAACACGTCCCAAGCAAACACATCGTCAGAAGTGCCGCCAAGTTCTTTTCCTTCTACGTTTGGAATGGCAGGTTTAGCTCCTGTCGCAATCACGATATGATTCGCGCGGTACTCTTCCCCATTCACTTCAATCGTGTGGGCATCGATAAAGCGCGCGTACCCTTTAATCACGGTTACGTTGTTGCGTTCAAAAGTTCCATTATAAGAGTTACGTGAACGGTCAATATAGGCTTCACGGTTTTTCTTTAATGTCGCAAAATCAAAAGTGACATTTTCTGCGGTAAACCCATAGTCTGGACCATATGCGTGAATCGCCTCTGCAATTTGCGCACCATACCACATAATTTTCTTAGGAACACAGCCGATATTTACACAGGTTCCTCCAAGTAAGTTTCCTTCTACTACGGCTACGCGGGCACCATGCATGGCTGCACGGTTTGCTGTGGCAATCCCACCACTACCGCCACCGATAGAAATCATATCAAATTCCTTCATACGCTCATCCTCCATTATTTCGTCACACTCATTCTATCAGATTGCTTTTGCTTTTGTCTTAAACCCTGCTCATGAATCATTGAATTACTGCTAAAAAAAATGATTACTTCTAAGCCTTGCGGCTTTGTTTTATAATCGCTGTTACGGGGCACCGGAGCAAGCCTTGGTCTTGCTCCTTCGAAGCTTCAAACGCGGAGTAAGGAACAAGTTCCTACTCCGCGTAGTTCACATTCGATGCGATTCCCCGTTACTGCGATTATAAAATCCGCAGGCTTCTTCGTAATCATTTCTTTAGTGCTTTTCAGATTTGAGACAAATTTTAAAAACTCTGGATAGAATGGCTGTGCCAGATAATGGACTCTTCGCTCCTTACTACCGTGCTAGTAGTTTGTTTGTGCTTTTAAGTCTGCCTTATTAGCGACTAGACTAGAGCTTTTCAATCCAGAGGGCGCAGAGTGTTTGGACGGCTGGGATAATCGTAGTGATTGAGCCGTGGTTATCGTATGCCTTATACCAGAGTTTGCCAGTTGAGTCAAAGGCGTATTGGTAAACAACTAGCCAGTGATTCTTATACGGGCTACCAAGAGCGGCTGTGGTTCCTACGACAACAGGTACGCCGTCTTCAAGAAGTCCTGGCACGACTTTTTCACTAAATAAATTAAAGTGTGTCTTATAACCGTATTTCTTCCACTCGTTATTGAGTCCGCGTTGGACATCCCAATAGAAAGTTCCGCGATATGGCAGTGCGTATTCAATTGAGGCTTCCATGCCTTTTAAAAGCTCGTCCATCGATTGTGTCACGACGCCTTCGCGTTTCGCCATGAGGACCGTTAAGCAAGCAGCCGCGTACGTTCCACAGACTCCTGGTGTCTTTTCATTCACGTAAGCTTTGAACGGTTTCATATCCCCTTCAGGAAGGCCTCGCCATTCAACTTTTTCTTCTAAGCTGTGTTTCTTCTCCCACTTCATTCGCATTCTCCTTATTGTTCAAAATAATCGTCTTTATTTTTCAAAATGATATTCTTTCACTTGTAAGTTTTCATCGAGGTCAAATACAAGCGGTGTTCCTGTTGGAATTTCGAATTTCAAGATTTCATCTTCGCTAAGGTTGAGTAAGTATTTCACCAAACTGCGAAGTGAATTGCCGTGCGCTACAACTAACACATTCTTGCCGTCTAGTAAATCCACCGCAATCTTATCTTGCCAAATTGGAAGCACGCGGTCCAAGGTTGTTTTCAATGTTTCCCCTTGAGGAAGGTCCTTCACTTGTAGATGTTTGTAGCGTGGGTCTTGCGCTTGTTTAGCCGCTTCTTCCTCGCTAAGAAGTGGAGGCATTACGTCGTATGAACGTCTCCAAAGCAACACTTGTTCGTCGCCATATTTTTCGCGTGTTTCTTGTTTGTTGAGTCCTTGCAAGGCTCCATAGTGGCGTTCGTTTAATCGCCAGCTCTTTGTTTCTGGTAAATAGTCTTGATTTAATTCAGACAAGACGATATGACCTGTGTGGATGGCTCTTTTTAATACTGATAAATACACATGATCAAATTGAATGTCTAATGATCGTAGCACTTTCCCTGCATGATGGGCTTCTTCTACCCCTTTATCCGTCAATTCCACATCGCTCCAACCAGTAAATAAATTGAGGGCATTCCATTCACTTTGCCCATGTCGAACAAATACTAATTTCATGTTCATTCCTTCTTTCTGAATTTCTACTTATATTGTACGCCTGTTCTCAGAAAGTTTCAAAGAACGACGCCCGATGTGTTGCCATTTGCCCTAAATCATCATTTAGTGGTAAAATAAGCTGATATCTATTTCATTAGATGATTGGTAGAAACACTACCTGAAAGGAACATTATGAAATTACTAACGATTATCGAAAAGATAAAACGATTCTCGAATCAGGACTTAGCGCTGTACTTACTCATTATCAGTAGCTTCCTTCCGTTTTATTTATTCCTAACATTGTTCGTCTTATATATCATCCTTCTCGCCTTTACGGGAAAATTAAAACAAGTATTCAAAGACTTAACACAGCACCCGTTCTTACTGGCGTTTATCGGATTCAGCTTTATCGTATCGATGGTAGCCGGTAACTATATCGGCGCTGTCATCTCAGTTGGATTCGTGATGTATGCGATATTCTTTAAATACTATCAAAGACGATTGACACCGGACTTTTTCCATATCGTTCTACAGACGGTCTTACTCCTCAGCATTTTCGCCGCGGGATTTGCGTTCTTAGAACACTATGAAATCGTTCATAAATTTAACTACACCTTCCTCTCACCGAAGATGCAAGTATGGCACCAAAACCGTGCGGAAGTGACGTTCTTTAATCCGAACTACTACGGAATTATTTGTTGCTTCTGTATTATGATTGGCTTCTACTTACTCAGCATCACGAAGAGTTGGTTCTGGAAGTTCATCGGCGCTGTCGCGATTGGGATTAACCTATTCGGCCTCAGCTTCACGCAAAACCGAACAGCTTTCCCAGCGATTATCTGTGGAGCGATTATTTACCTCTTCACGACCATTCGTAACTCGAAAGCATTCTGGCTCAGCATCGCCGCATTTGCAGTGGGACTCATGTTCCTCTTCTCAAATGACATTGGCGTTCGTATGGGAACCCTCGACTCTTCGATGGAAGAACGCGTTTCGATTTGGAATGCCGGCATGGTTCTCTTTAAACAAAATCCATGGTTCGGTGAAGGGCCTCTGACCTACTTGCATAGTTTCCAAAGAATCGGAGCTCGCTACCACGAACACGCGCACAGTTTATATATCGATACCATTTCAAGCTACGGAATTATCGGAACATTGCTTCTTGCGATTTCTACCCTTAAACCGGTACGTATGCTTTTAGAAATGAGTCGCGATCCTAAGAAACGTCCCATCGTTGGACTCTACGTTTCGTTTATCGTTGTACTCTTCGTTCACGGTATATTCGACGTAGCCATCCTTTGGGTACAAAGTGCATTCTTATTCTTACTAGTAATGACAAGTATTCCAATGTGGATGAAACAAGAAGAAAACGTCATGCCACATAAATAAACGAAAAAAAATAAAATCCCAAGTTTCACTGCTGGCACTGACCCCCGTAAATGAGAATTAAATAAAAACACCTCCAAGTTGGATTTG
>URWJ01000016.1 GCA_900551535.1 uncultured Granulicatella sp.
TACCTCGTGCTAATTTTTGTAAATACGAAGCAAAAAGCGGACGAAGTGACAAAAGATCTCCGCAATCATAACTTCAAAGTGGCAACGATTCACGGAGATATTCCTTCAAGAGAACGTCGTCGTGTGATGAAACAAATTCAACAAATGGATTATCAATTCGTTGTCGCAACTGACCTTGCTGCACGTGGAATTGATATCGAAGGCGTTTCTCATGTCATCAACTTAGAAATTCCTGGCGAATTAGAATTCTTCATTCACCGTGTTGGCCGTACTGGACGTAATGGTCTTGAAGGAACAGCCATCACCTTCTACACACCAGATCAAGAACAAGCCATCCAAACATTAGAAGGAAAAGGCATTTCTTTTGAAACAGTTGAATTGAAAAATGGCGAGCTGGTCGAAAGTTATGACCGCTCTCGTCGTGAGAAACGTAAAAATACGCAATCGAAAGACTTGGATCCACGCCTTAAAGGGATGATTAAGAAGGCGAAGAAAAAAGTAAAACCTGGCTACAAGAAAAAACTTGGCCAAGAGATTCGTCAGAAACAGCGTAGACAAAATCGTACAAAAAATAAATAATATTGAGCACCTTCATTATTTTAGATTACTTCGAATCCTTACGGATTTTTCTATAATCGCTGTAATGGGGTACCGGTTCGAGCCTAAGGTCTCTCACCTTCAAAGCTTCAAAAAGGGAGTAAGGAATCAATTCCTAACTCCCTTTAATTTATCTTTGATACCATCCCCCACTACTGCGATTATAGGATCCGTAAGATTCTTCGTAATCTTTGTATAGTAAATTTATATTTGCAGAACGCCTACGGTCTTTTATCTTGGTTCTTCTGAAAATATCACTGTTCTGTGAAGTATGCTAAGCCAAGCTTATAAAAGCTTCGCTATGATGGGATGAGTTCCAAGGGAAAGAGTGCTTTCTAACGGCTTGCTAATTAGGCGCGGTTACACTTTGGAACATTACGTGGGCGCAATTATCATATATGGTAATTATCATATATGATAATTTTCAGAATTTGGGCAAAAGAAAAACTCTTAGGAACTACTTACTTATAGTTTCTAAGAGTTAATTTTTATTTATTTTTATTTTGCTGATCGATGAATTCTCGCATTCCAAGGAGCCAGTTGAAAGTAGATGTTACTAGTAGGTACATAAACATCCCTACTCCTCCGCCGATTCCTAACACGCCAATCACCATATAGATGGTTGCTGGTAGGAACATAGCAGCAATCGTTAACTGTTTCGATACGGTTGGATGCATTTGAATGTAGGCTCTCATAAACAACGCCGTTAATAATCGTACGACGAAGCTGATGATAATCATTAAAATATAAACGACAATCGTATTATAAACAAAGCCGAATAACATAACACCGATAAATACCATCCACAATTTTGATTGGAACTCTTGAATAAACTGCTCTACATTTGATTTATTAAAGCCGTTTAAGCCTTCATAAGAAAATTTTGAGGTATTAATGATGGTGTCTACAACAATATGGTCTTGTAAAATCCCGATGGATGGAATCCCTTGACTAGATTCAGACGTCACATCATTATCCGTTGACTTCCCACTTGGGTCAAATACAATATTGAAAACATCCGAACGGTAAACAAATCCTGTATTGTCTCCCGCCGACAACTTACCATCTTGAATCGAGAGGTCTGGGAACTGTTTTGCAACGATACCTAAGTTCGTATTCATGCTTGCGATATCTTTTCCAGCACGAATAAAGCCAGGAATTGAAACGAGTAATACGAGTAGGAAAAAGATTCCTTTTATTTTCTTCAGTGGATTTTGTAAAATCGTCCAAATTTTATTTGGTTTTAAAATACTTAATTGAATAAAGTCTCTAATCGTCATGTGCGCCTCCTATATAGAGAACAGTTTACAGAAAAAGAGCGACCTTTTCAAGAAAACGGAGTTGCGCGAAGGAAATAGTTAAATAATGATGCATATTATGATTCCTAAAAATCCTTACGGATTTCTTTTATAGTAGCGGTAACGTTACACCGGTTCGAGCCGTTCCGTCTCTCTCCTTCGAAGATTCAAATGCGGAGTACAGGATAAATCCCTACTCCGCATATTTCTCTTTCGATGCTTTTCACGTTACTGCTACTATAAGAAATCCTCGGCTTTTTAGGAATCCCATTTATAACATTTTCTTCGCTTTTAAAAATGGGGATAATTGTGCTATCTACAATGACTTAGGGAGTTCTTTCATAGTGGCGTTAGCGTTACAACGGTTCGAGCCATTCTGTCTCTCACCTTCGAAGATTCAAATGCGGAGTACGGGACTTGTCCCTACTCCGCATAATTCTCTTTCGATGTTGTTCACGTTACTGCTACTACAAAAAATCCTCGGCTTTTTAGGAATCCCTTTAAAATCTTTTCTTCGCTTTTTATGAAGGGAAAATTGTGCTTTCTTCACTTTTCTTAGAACAAAAAAAGACTAGGTTTCACCTAGTCTTAGCTGTATGTCATTAGTCGCGGTCAACCCACTTACGTCCATCACGTTCGATTAAATCGTAACCTGCTTGTGGTCCTTTGCTTCCTGCAGCATAGTTTGGAAACTCAGCTGCAATTTCACTATCCCATGTTTGGCGAATACTATCTACGTATTTCCATGAAGCAGCTACTTCTTCCCAATGCGTGAAGTTTGTCATGTCGCCTTCGATACAGTCAAGAATTAAGCGCTCATACGCTTCAGGACTGCTCATCGCGAAGTTCTCATCAAAGATTTTCTCCAAGTGACTTGTTTGAAGCGCGATGGTATTTCCAACGGCTTTCGAATTAATCACGAAACAGAATCCTTCACGTGGAGTGATGTGAATTGAAATACGGTTTGATGGACAACCATCAATACCACAGAACAATGGAGAGCTTGCTTCTTTGAAGACAACATCAATGATTGTTTCCTTTGAATGAAGACTCTTACCTGTACGAACGTAGAACGGAACGCCTTCCCAACGTTCATTATCGATAAATACTTTACCAGCAACATATGTTTCCATATTGGAATCATCTGCCACATTGGCATCTTCACGGTAGCCAGGTTTTAACCCATCTACAGAAGGTCCATATTGCCCACGGACAAAGTTTTTGTTCACTTCTTCGGCAGTTGTATAAGGGCGAAGTTGTTCTAACACTTTAATCTTGTTTTTACGAACATCTCCAAATGAAACTGGTGGTTCCATCGCTACTAGAGCGAGGATTTGCAGGATGTGGTTTTGAACCATATCACGTAAAGCACCACTTGTATCGTAGTATCCACCACGTTCTTCCACGCTCACTTGTTCTAAGAGTGAGATTTGAATATGGTCGATATTCTCTTTGTTCCATAATGCTTCGAATACGCGGTTAGCAAAACGGACTGCAGAAATGTTTTGAATCATTTCTTTTCCTAAGTAGTGGTCAATACGGTAGATTTGTTTTTCTTCGAATGATTGACGAAGTTGATTGTTTAATTCTTCTGCAGAAGCGTAATCTTTCCCGAATGGTTTTTCGATGATCAGTCGGTTATAGCCGTTCTCAGTGATTAAACCTTCTGCTTTTAAATGCTCTGTGATCGTTCCAAAGAAAGTCGGTGCCATTGCTAAATAGAAGACACGATTGCCTTCGATTTGATACTTGGCATCTAATTCTTCTGAAAGTTCTTTTAATACGACATAATGATGTGTGTCAGTAACGTTATGAGGTTGATAGTAGAAATGAGAAAGGAATTGGTTTAATTCTTCTTCTGACTTCACTAATGACTGAACAGATTGTTTTACAACATCTCTGAAATACTCGTTAGTCCACTCTCTACGTGCTGTCCCAATCACTGCGAAATGATTTTTGATAAATCCTTTTTGAAATAGACGGAATAACGCTGGATAAAGCTTACGATGAGCTAAATCGCCTGTTGCTCCGAACAGTGTAATGAGTACATGTTGTTCGCGCATGAGTTGTCCTCCTTGAATAAAATACGCAAGCAAGTCGCCTGCAATTGATAAAATACTACTTTTCTAGTGTAAGTTATAAGTGTAGAAATGTAAACTATAAAACGCTCCCTTTCCAAAGAAAAGGAGCGTCGTTTTTTTAGCCAATCTCATTTGCATCTGTAATTTCAGATGTCTTATCTGAATTGATTGGAATCGTCTTTTGTTCTGTTGTAGGCTCAGCCGTTGTTGATTGAACGGTTGTTTCCTGTGTTGTCTGCTCTTGAGTAGTTTCCTCAGCAGTTGTAGTTTCTGTTGTAGAAGTAGTTGTGGTTGTAGTTGTTGTCGTTACACCATTAGGTAACCATCTACCTTCCCCATCGACTTTATAGCCATCAGGAGTTGTTCCATTGCGAAGCATTGCACCACTTGCTTTGAAGTAATACCATACGCCGTTATCTTTAACCCAGCCGACTTGCATTGCTCCAGAATTATTGAAGTAATAATCATCTCCAGAAATTTCCTGGATTCCTGTAAGCATTGATCCAGTTGTCGGATGTAAGAAGTACCATTTACCAGCTTCTTTATACCAGCCTTTTAGCATTGCACCGCTTGCTTGATAATAGTGATAAGCACCATCATGCCATTTCCAGCCAGTTTGCATTGCTCCAGAGTCGTTAAAGTAATAATATTTACCAGAAACTTCTTGTTGTCCGGTAACCATTTTCCCTGTTTCCGGATTTAAGTAATACCACTTACCAGATTCTTTATACCAGCCTTTTAGCATTGCACCGCTTGCTTGATAGTAATAATACGCTTCATCATGCCATTTCCAGCCTACAGCCATAGCACCAGAATCAACGAAGTAGTAATTCACTTTATCGATTTCTTTCTCCCCAGTGACCATTTCTCCGTTTTCAGGATTTAAGTAATACCATTTATTTCCATCTTTCAGCCAACCTTTCTTCAAGGCTCCGCTCTTAGCGTAATAACGATATTTTCCGTCAATCCATTTCCAACCAGTTTGCATGATTCCTTCTTCGTTCAAGTAGTATTTTTCACCATCTACTTCTTGATCTCCGGTTAGTTTCTTGCCCTCTTTACTTAAGAGATACCATGAATCACCGTCTTTCAACCAACCAGTTGCCATTGCACCTGAACTTGCAAAATAGCGACGGACTCCATCGACTTCTTTCCATCCAGTTTGCATCACTCCAGATTCATCGAAGAAATACGTTTTTCCATCAATTTCTTTTAATCCAGTTACTGCAACATTATTGTTATCGAAGTAATACCATTTACCATTGACCTTCTTCCATGCAGAAGCTTGATCATTCTCAACTAGCAGTTCTCCACTTGAAGCAAACAGCATTTTCTTGCCATTAAAGGTTTGCCAACCTGTAAGCATCTTTCCGTCTTTATCAAATAGATATTGATTGTTTCCGCTATAGGCTAATTCATTCTGTCTTCTCGTACCATCAGACTGAATATAATACCAAGCACCTTCATGCCAGAACCATCCAGCAGATTGTCGTGAACCATCTGCATGAACATAATAGTATTCTCCTCCCTTTTGCGGATTCCAACTATCATTCGTATAAATCCATCGACTTGTTTGCATTTGTCCTTTTCCGTTGAAGAAATAGAACTTGCCATTAATTTCATGCCAACCAATCGCCATTTGATCATCTGCTAAGCGATATTTCCAGAAACCATCTTCTTGATACCACTGAGCCTTTACGGTTGGAATATTTGGAAATGCATCAGAAATATTCTTGAAGCCATTATTAGAGATATCAAATACTGTTGCATTTTGAGTTTTACTTGAACTATGAATGATTTGAATCCCTTTTTTCTGAATATAATCTTTCGTAGAAGAAACATTAATATCCGCACCTGTTGTTTGTACAATCATTGTCGGTGAAAGATTATTAATAAAGTTGATAGTGTTAGATATTTTGGCATCATAGTGATGATTCCATTTCATCAAATCGACTTTCCCAATCTGAGGACCTAACTTGTCTTCGCCGCCTTCAGCGTTATCAAGGTCTCCTCCAAGGTAAATTTTCTGTCCATTAACAGTAATAACCGCGACAATAGAATTCGAATTATCATCTAATACTTTCTTCAATTGTCCATCTGGACCATATTCATTTTTGTAGTTATATAACTGAATATCCATGTCTCCTAATTTAAAGTGACTGTCTTTATCAGAAATATCTTGTACAAGTTTTACTCCCTTTTCTTTGGCAGCTTTTAGTGCATTGTCATAATTATATAAATTATCCCAAAGTCCCCAAGAAGCTTTAATTCTCTGATCTGAATACTTTTTTAAATAAAAAGTATCTACTGGAAGTCTATTTAGTACTTCATCCGCACCACCAATATGGTCACTATGCACATGAGTCCCTAAAATAAAATCTAATTTTTGAACACCTACATTTGATAAATGACGGAACAAGCGATCTTCCAATACTTGATAGTTACGAATAGCAATTCCAGCTCGCATTGGATATAACGGATTACTTCCGTCTGGAAAATCATAATCTTCTCCCATATCAATTAATGCAAAATGACCATTACTTTCTAGAAGAATGGCATCACTTCCGGTATTTGCTTTCGTATTAATAAAGTGAATTCTGTTCACACCAGTTTGTGGAACAGTTTCTGCTTCAACTTTTGCACCCAGACCGAGCGCAATAAATGCTCCCAAGGCTACTGCCGTTTTCGCTTTTTTCATTGTAAAGCCCCCATATAACTTGTTAATTATCACACCTTTTAATTATACAGAAAAAAATAAAAAAAGATACAAAAAAATTAAACTTTTTGTATCTTTTCTTCATTATTTTGCAATTGGTAATTTCACTTTGAATAATGACCCATGATTGAGTCGTGAAGTCAGGCTAATTTTACCGTTATATCCTTCGATTAATTCCTTGGCAATCGAAAGCCCCAAACCATTTCCTCCACGTTCTCTTGAGCGAGCTTTATCGACGCGGTAGAATCGTGAGAATACTTTTTTCTTATCTTCTTCTGTTAATCCCATCCCGAAATCCTGAATGCCGATTTCGACCGCTTCCGTCGTTGGAGATAGACTAACAATAATCTCTTTTCGATCTGTTGAATATTTCACGGCATTATCGAGTAAGATGATAATGACTTGCTCGAAGTGATTGCGATAGATTGGAGAGATAATCTCCTTCTTCGTATCGATATCTGCGATAAACGTAAAGTCTGGATAGAGTATTTTGAAGTTCGTTACAATCTGTTCTAATGTCGCAACGACTTCCGTTTTGGCATCTTTATATTGCTCTCTTACTTGAGGCGCACGCGATAAATCAAGCATTTCTTGAACGAGTGTCTTCATGCGCTTAATTTCCGCTAGAGAGGCCGTGAGAGACTCTTCCAGCACTTCTGGGTCATCTTTCCCCCAACGGTTTAAAAGCTTCAGGTGCCCTTCTACAATCGCGACAGGCGTACGTAATTCGTGAGACACATCTTCTACGAAATGCTTTTGCTGTGCAATGTAGAAACTAATCTTATCTAAGAGCTCATTAAATTGTTGGGATACAATCGCAAACTCGTCATTTTTCTTTGGAATAATTAAACGTTTTGTTTCAATGTTTTCTTCATTAATCGAAGCGATAATATCATGAATTTCTTCAATTGGCTTGGAAATGAGTCGCGAAATGAAATACGCAAGCCCAATGGAGACAATTCCTTCCATCACAATAAGCTGCAGGAATAAAAAGCGCAATTGTTTCTTCAATTCAGCCAACTTCCTCATTCGGTTGGTTACTTGCAAGTGTCCAATCAAGACACGAGTATTTCTGGAAAGAATTGGCATCATCACTTGTACACTTTCTTCTCCGGTCGATAGCGTCACATATTGAGCCTCGAGCTTACTTGAAACTTGCGGACGGTCTTGCCATTGTTGCGTTTGGAATAACAGTTCCTTACCTGTATCAAAGACGCGAATATTCACTTCTTCGTTCATTGGATAAAAGCTACTATTTTTCTTATAGACTTGGTTTTGATTCAACTCATATTGCTCTGCTTTATTTAAAACGCTAAGAATATCTTCACTTGTTAACTTCTCCGTTTTTTCTGATAACAAATCCGCGATGACTTGAGCATACACCACCGTCTGATTTTTCTCATTATCGCGAAGGCCAATGATCTGACCCTCAATCAAAATCGCAGTCAATACAGCTAATAACGCAAAAATGGTGGCCGACATCACCCACCACCATTTTTTTGCTACCGATTTATGTTGGTTTTGGTCCTTCATATGTAGCTCCTCAGCTTCTCATTACATATCCAGTTCCACGAACGGTTTGAATATAACTTTCTCGTCCTGGTACATCAATTTTATTACGGATATAACGAACATACACGTCAATCACATTTGTCTCGACTTCGTTCTTATAGCCCCATACTTCTTTTAATAACACTTCACGTGAAAGCACAATATCAATGTTTTCCATCAGTAATAAGAGTAATTCATATTCTTTCTTCGTTAAATCAATGACTTCCCCTGCACGACGAACGACACGGTTTTCCACTTCCACTACAAGGTCACGGTATTCCACTCTTGTTTGTTTCACAACACGAGATTGTTCTTCCATTTGCAAGCGTCTAAAGAGTGCACGTAATCTTGCAAGGATTTCTTCGATTTCGAATGGTTTCACGACATAGTCATCTGCCCCTTGATCAAGCCCTGCAACACGGTCCATCACTGAATCGCGCGCTGTCATAATGATGACTGGCGTTTGTTTTACTTGGCGAAGGCGGCGAACGACTTCTAATCCATTCATTTCTGGTAACATTAAATCTAATAAAATAGCATCCCACTGCTCATCGATAGCTGCTTGTAAACCACTACGTCCATCTGAGCATACTTTTGTTTCATAGCCTTCATGCTTTAATTCTAATTCGACAAAGCGACTTAAATTTCGTTCATCTTCAATAATTAAAATACGTTGATTCGCTGGCATTATAAGACTCCCTTCTCTATTCTTTCCTAACACGTTTATCATATCATATTCATAAGATTCTTAACAGAATTTAATGAAATTTT
This sequence comes from uncultured Granulicatella sp., assembly GCA_900551535.1. Taxonomy (GTDB): domain Bacteria; phylum Bacillota; class Bacilli; order Lactobacillales; family Aerococcaceae; genus Granulicatella. The sequence continues at coordinate 9,015 of URWJ01000016.1, forward strand.
CTGTCAATTATCTTCAATTCAGTATTCAAGATTAACTTATAAGTTAATCTTGAATAAAAAAGAACTAATCTACAGAGCAGATTAGTTCTTTAATATATATAATATCCGTTCCATTTATTGAACTTGTTCTTCAGTAGTCGTTTGTACTGTTGTTTCAGGTACTGCTTCAGCTTTTTCAATAGGAATTAGTTCTGTTGTAGTAGACACTTTCGGTAACTCTTTCCAAATCCCCTCTTGATCAACATAGTAACCGTCTGGAGTTACTGTATTTCTTAGCATCGCACCTGACTTGTCAAAGTAATGCCAGCCATCACCTAATTTGATCCAACCTGTCTGCATTACACCGCTGGCGTCAAAATAATATGTTGAGTGAGAAACTTGGTACAAACCTGTTACCATTTTTCCATTTTCTGCTAAATAGTACCACTTATTATTTTCTTGATACCATCCAGTCTGCATTGCACCACTGCTCTTGAAATAGTAATAACCTCCAGCTATCCACTTCCAACCAGTTTGCATTGCTCCACTATCAGTAAAGAAATACTTAGTTCCAGCTATTTCTTTCAAACCAGTTTCCATTGCTCCTGATCCATTTAAGAAATACCAAACACCACTAATTTGTTTCCATCCTGTTTGTAAATAACCATTTGAATCAAAGTAATACCAGACACCACCAGATTGTTGCCAGCCTGTTTGAAGGGTTCCTGATGAACTAAAGAAGTAGCGATTGTTTCCAATTGTTTGCCAGCCTGTAACCATTCCACCTGAACTATTTAAATAGTACCAAGAACCACTCAAATATTTCCATCCTGTCTGCATATATCCATTGTTATCAAAGTAATACCAGACATTACTAATCCGTTGCCATCCTGTTTGCATTGCTCCTGCTGAATTGAAATAGTACCAAATACCACTTAATTGTTGCCACCCAGTTTGCATTACACCTGAGCTATTAAAATAATACCAAATACCACTGATTTTCTTCCATCCAGTCACCATGACATAATTTTCGTAATAATACCATTTACTATCAACTTGTTCCCAACCAGTAGCTTTTACTTTATTTAATGGTTTCCCATCTTCTCTACGCGAGCGATATTGGCCACCCGATTTAAAAATCTCACAGGCTGTTCCATCTTTATCACGATCAAGATGCCCCGCATATCCCGGTTCCCCAACTAAAATATCCCCATAACCTGCAGCCCATGCTTCTGAACAATTTCTAAAATGAACTGTATCTGCATGAACAGTATTTTCTATCGGTAAGATAAAAGATACTAAAACTGCAAAAAAACAAATAATTACTTTTTTTAATTTCATACCTAAACTCCTTTTCAAAGTGATAACTTCATTATAAATGAAACCGTTATCCTATTCAATCGAATATTGTAAGTTCATCAAAAAAGCCCTAGCCAAATTGGCTAGGACTTCGTCATTTGTAATTATTGTTCAATCTCTTTTTCTTGAGCCCATTCGAAGTGGAATGTTCCTGGTTTGTCTACACGGTTGTAAGTATGTGCACCGAAGTAGTCACGTTGAGCTTGAATTAAGTTTGCAGGTAATGTTTCTGAACGGTATGAATCATAGTATGCTAACGCACTTGAGAATGTTGGTACTGGGATACCAGCACGAACAGCCGTTACAACAACATCACGAACTGCATCTTGGTAAGATTCAGTTACATATAAGAAGTACTTATCTAATAATAAGTTCTTCAATTGAGGATCACGTTCGAACGCATCTGTAATCTTTTGTAAGAATTGCGCACGGATGATACATCCAGCACGGAAGATTTTTGCGATTTCTCCGTAGTTTAAGTCCCAATTGAACTCTTCGCTTGCTACACGCATTTGAGCAAATCCTTGCGCGTAACTCATAATTTTAGAGAAGTATAATCCTTTACGAACTTGTTCGATTAAAGCTTGACGTTCTGAATTTGTTAATTCAGGAATCTTAGTTGCTGCCAACTCTTTACTTGCTGCAACACGTTCTTCTTTCAATGTTGAAACGAAACGTGCAAATACAGATTCAGTAATTAATGGAAGTGGCACACCTAAGTCTAATGCGCTTTGTGAAGCCCATTTACCAGTACCTTTGTTTCCAGCAGTATCCATGATTACGTCAACCATTGGACGACCTGTTTCAGGATCTTTCTTCGTTAAAATATCCGCTGTGATTTCGATTAAGTAGCTATCTAATTCGCCTTGGTTCCATTCTTTGAATACTTCAGCGCATTCTTCTACAGATAATCCACCTACACGACGTAGGATATCGTAACTTTCAGCGATTAATTGCATATCACCATATTCGATTCCGTTGTGAACCATTTTTACATAGTGGCCTGCTCCGTTTGGTCCGATGTAAGTTACACATGGAGCGCCATCGTCTGCTTTAGCAGAGATTTCTTCTAAGATTGGTGCTACTAAGTCATATGCATCTTTTTGTCCACCAGGCATGATTGAAGGTCCTTTTAGGGCTCCTTCTTCCCCACCAGATACACCAGTACCGATGAAGTTGATTCCTGAGTTTGCAAGTTCTTCATTACGACGCATTGTATCACGGAAGAATGTATTTCCTCCATCAATTAAAATATCGCCTTTATCTAAGTGTGGAAGTAAACTTTGAATTGTCTTATCTGTTGCTTCCCCAGCTTTAACCATTAATAAAATTCTTCTTGGTTTTTCTAGAGACTCTACAAATTCTTCAACAGAATATGTTGGAACTAATTTTTTATCTGGATGTAGAGCAATCACTTCGTCTGTTTTTGAAGTTGTACGGTTGTAGATTGAAACGCTATAGCCACGGCTTTCGATGTTTAAAGCCAAGTTACGTCCCATAACAGCCATACCCACGACACCAATTTGTTGTTTTGACATGAAACTTCCTCCAATTTGTTTTATTTAACACATCTATGTTATCAAAAATCATGCTTTTTTGAAAGGCATTTGAATGCTTTTCTTTTACTAAAGCTCTTTTTCATTTCACTCATTTTCACTCTTAGAAAACCTTTTAACATTTAACTCTAGTAATTCACATCGATTTACGGTAAACTATTACCGAGCAAAGAAAAAAGGAGCGATTTTGTTGGCAAAGAAAAAACGTAATCTTTCAACAGTTGAAAAAATTACACGTGTTGTAGCCGTATTAATGCTAATCGGTACACTCGGTGCTATCATCTTACAAGTAGCCTTAACTGCAATGAATTATAAATAAACGAAAAGACCGACTGCTTTCCCAGTCGGTCTTTTTTCGAAATTATATAGTTTCTTATTATAATTTTTAATCTTATTCACCAATCCAATAGTTCTTAGCTTCACCCGCTACTTGCTGCGCTGGTGGAGGTGGTGTCATATAATCTTCCCCAAATTCATAAACGAGAATTTCATGATACTTTCTTGGAACTTTTAGAACAGTATCTTCATATGCCATATCGATGGTATCATATAACCATTCTTTTTTAATTCCTTTTGGATAGTAAGAATCATATACTGTGCATGCAAAATCAGAAGAAGTATTTCCATTATATTTTTTAGCCAATTCCTCAATCTTAAAATTCCACATTTGAGGAGAAGTAAATCTGAAAATAGCCGATGCAATATATCGTGGAATATTTTTTAATCCACCATTTGTAATTTCAATTCCCTTGAAATTTAAAGATGAAAGTCGTAAGAAGTTTTTGTACTGTTTCATTTTTTTTCGGTCAGCTTCTTCTGTAACAACTCCATCATATGGGAAAATGTCCACACAAGTTCCTAATACTACACTTTTATCAATTAATTCAGCATCACGACGAGTACGAATATCATAAACTCTCATATAGCTAAATGGATATCCTGGCGTTTCTCTAAATGAAATCAAACGATAGTATGGATGTTGCTCTTTTACAAGTACTTCGTATAAACGTTCAAATTCATCACGTGCTAATGAAATATCTGTATCATCATCCCATGGAATAAATCCACCATGACGAACAGCCCCTAACAACGAACCAAAATCTATAAAATATTTAATATCATGTTTTTCGCAAAGTTCATGTAAATATTTTAGGATATTCAATTCTACCTCTTTAATTTCATCTAAACTCATTACTCTTTCTTTTGTCATGATTTAGCTCCTATTTTTAATTTTGATAAAACACCTTTTAAAATTGATTGATATAAATCATCTTTTGCAATCGCCAAAGCAATTAGATAATAAATTACTGAACTAATGACCGTCAAACCAATGTTTAGTAATAATTGTTTATCCACTACTTGTCCATAAGGAACAAAATGATTTACAACAAATGCAATTGGGACAAAACCTAATGATAAAACAATATATCTCTTAAGCATATGCAGTATTGGTTTTACATGTACCAATTCCATATTTCGAATAAACACATATTCTAGCAGTAATAAAACAATTTCTGCTGCCATTGTCGTAATAATGTAATACTCTGGAGCTGTAACTCCCGTAAAGAATAAGACACTATTTAGCAACAAGTTAATTCCACCACCGACGAAATAAAGAATGGTTAATCTCTCCTCATAACCATTTACAAGAATAACTTGTGTTCCGAAAATAATTTCTAATGCCCAACCAATGGTACGAATTGCAAAAAGCACTGTACACATTCCAGCAAAGAAGTATTTTTCTCCACCATATAATAAAGTTACTGGTATTCCGACAGTTGCTAAACCAACACAGATAGGAACAAGGAAGAAGAAAAAGGCTTGACTTCCTTTATTTACTAGGTCTTGATATGCTTTTCTATCCCCTATTCCAAGATAGTAACCAAGTCGTGGAACACTCACACTTACGGCTCCACTAACAACTCTTGCCAAAAGGGTTGCAATATTATATCCCGTAACATAGTAAGTAACATTTTCAACGATTCCTATTTTAGATAAGAAAATTTGATCCAAATACGTATACAACATATTTGCGTTCGCAATTAATAGTACTGCAAATAATGGACTCATCATCTTCATCATATCTTTTAACTGTACACGAACAAACTTGACTTCTCGTTTGATCCATACAAAACTTGCAAGGAAGTTTATTAATGTGATAACTGACATGACAATCGTATACGGAATGATGTCCTCTGCTTTCTTAACGAACATGAATACCGCTACCAGCATCAGGATACGAATCACTAATGTCTTATAGAAAATAAACTTGTAGTTTTCAAAAGCTTCATTTAACCACTCAATATAAAATAATTGAGAGAATAATTGAACACCTAGAATATAGTATAAGTATCTCAAATCTGGAGTCTCAACAGTAAAACTAACATAAATATAATAGATAATAGTTGTTGCAACTGTACAAATTAGTGAGATATAAAAGAGCTGACTGAATACTTTATTAATCTTGTCTCGATCATTCTTTACTTTACTAATCTCACGCATCCCGTAATTGTAAATTCCAAGCGTAGCGAACGGAATAAATAAATTTAATATTGTATTGGCAACGTTAAAATTACCAAAATCCTCCTTACTCAGCACACGCGAAATATACGGTCCCGTGATTAGAGGAAAGACAATATTCAATATTCGCACAAGCATATTCGTAAATGCGTTCAGCTTAATATTTTTCATATAAACCTCTTTTGTTATTTTTCTTCCACTATTTTCCACAATCTAAAATCATGATGAGAAACTTGTTTTTCAACAGGAGGTAATTGCATATAATCACCATAGTCCGAAGTTAGAATTTCATGGAAATTTACAGGAATGAGAAAATCCCTTCCTTCAAAATTACCAAATGTTACATCTTTCAACCATTCGCGTTTCCATACTGGCTTATTCATATCTTTGTAAATCAGATAATCAACGAGCTCATAATCTTCAACTTTTCTTGTTTTAGCAAGTTCGTCAATTTGCTTCACATATTTATTTGTATCTGTGAAATAAAAAGCTACAACAGAAGCATAGCGAATAAGCGAATTGATAAAGCTGTTCTTATTCGTAATCCCTTTGAATGTATAACAGCTCAATTGGCGTTTCTTAATAATGGTTGTCATTTTATCTTTAAACGCTTGGTCGTCTTCATATCCATCTACTGGGAAGATATCAACGTAAATCCCCATATTTGAATCGATACGAACATCTTCTTCAATTAAATATGTTTGATTGTCCATCACTTTCATAAATGGATAAACATAATTACGATTGTTCTTATATGACATCACTTGATAACGTTCAGAAGGATTTGCGATTAAATAGTCTTGGAGTTTTTCATAGTCATCTCTTAACATACAAATATCCATATCGTCATCCCATGGAATAAATCCTTGATGGCGAACTGCACCAATCAAACTTCCATACGCTAAGAAGTACTTCACTCCAATTTTATTGCAAACTTCATGGATGTATTCCATAATGCCTAGTTCCATTTGTTGAATCTCACGAACATCTGTCACTTCTTGATAGCGAATTTTCTCATCTCGGTTACAAATCATCAATCCATAACCTGCAACAAACCAAAACATAATGTTAATGAAGTTTGTTGAATACATAATTTGGCTTTCGAACAATTGCCCTAACAACATTCCGAAGAATAGAATCATCACTAATTTATCTGAATTTTTCTTCGCAATAAATAGGTATCGTACGAAACGTTGAATGATATATCCTAATAGCATCATAAAGGCAATTAATCCCACAACACCAGAACTTACGAATACGGTAATAAAGATATTATGGAAATTCCCACCAATTAAGGAATTTTGGATTTCGTATTTACTAAAGTACTGAGAATAGTAATTCGGAACATTTCGAACACCGTATCCGAGTACTGGTTTTACACTTCCCATTTTCAATGCATTTTTCCAAATATGCGTTCTTCCACTTGGTGTTGTCTCAATTAAATGCAATTCTTTAGCAACCTCTGAAGATGAAGATGCATTATCCGAGATTTTTGTAGTTTTATCAAAATTAAAAACAGTTGCTCGACTAGAAGTTATATATTTTGAAGCAGCAAAACTAATCCCTACATTTGTACCAAACACCAAAATAGCTACTGTTAGAAAAGCAATGAACCTTTTAACAAGGGTCCCTCTTGCAACAAAAGCAAAATATAAGCCAATCATTAATAGTAATGATAATAGTGCTCCACGACTTTGCATCAAAGCAAAATAAATTACTTGAATGATGTTGTTAATTTTGAAATACACCGAATATTTATGTCCTTGATGCATTAAATAAAGTGCTAAAACAATACTAATATAGGTAAAAATAGCACTAGCATTAGGGTTAACAATACCCCAAACTCTTCCGTTCAAAACACCATATGAATAAGAACGGTCTCCTACTTTAAATAAGATTAATACTCTTGCAAAAAATAAAATTAATGCAAATAAAGCAGATAGAAAAGATATAACTTGAACGGTAATGGCAGTCATTTGAAATACTTTCTGCAATTGTTTTGCTTCTAACATAACAAATAACAAAATATACGTAACCATAAAAATAACTTCCGTGATATTTCCAAGAAAATTACCTGAACGATTCACTAATGCTGACAACAAATGACTTCCAGCAACTAATCCAAATAATATTAAAAATTTTACGTCCGCCTTGATTTTCTTAAAGCCACCTAAAAGGGAAACTAAAATGAATACGAAAACTAAAGCAGATAACCCTTTATAAATTGGATTTGCCACTTTATAAATAAGAGAACTCATACTTAAAATAGAAACGAGGATAAATGAATAGGCTACCCCCACTTTATACTTTTCCAAGTAATCATTAATTTTTGAAAAACTCATTTTTAACTCCTTTATTTACTACTTTTTCAACTCAACAATTTTCTTATAAAGAATTGGCGAAATACTTAAGAATACAATAGCAATTTTTCTAAATTTCGTAAAATATTGATCTTTCATTATTTCTTTTTTATGCTTTAGAATCCATCTTCTGTATTCTTTTTCTTTCTCAGTAAACTGCTTATTATTCGCGAAAATCAACTTATCGTATACAGTAATATAAGACCAATATTCACGATTATTCAATTCCGGTTGCAATCTTGGAAATTCTTTCTTAACCATTGCAATAATTTCTTGATACACAGTAACTGTATCAAAAACATACTGATTAACTGATGTCGTTGCACTTCCCTCACGATGATCGTAAAAGTAAATTGGTTTATCAACAAAAACTGTATTACATTTTGATTGAATTAATAATTCTGTTAAGAATAATGCATCTTCTGCAAGATGATATTTCGTATTAAATTGATGGTCTTGAATTAGACTCTTACGAAATAGTTTTGCGACAGGGAAAAATGATGTTTTTTCTGTCGTTAATAGTTCTTTAAGTGTCTGTTCTGTATCCCAAACATTTAATTCACTACTTGTTTCAGGTAATGCTGTCACAACTCCATTTTGGATATGATGTAATTTCCCAATGGAAAAACCGATTGTTTCATTTGTTTCAACGGGTTGCAATAAAGTTTCTAAATAATTTTCCGTAACAAAATCATCACTATCGATAAACGAAATCCACTCACCTCTCGATGACTGGATTCCTAAATTTCTTGCATTAGAGACTCCTCCATTTGGGATATGAAGCACTCGAATACGAGCATCTTTACGTGATAACTCATCACATACTTGTCCACTGTTATCACTAGAACCATCATTAATAAGAATCAATTCAAAATTAGTCATTGTCTGTTTTAAAATTGATTCCACACAGCGTTCTAGATATTGTTCAACGTTGTATACTGGAACAATGATACTAATTTTTGGTTCCATAATACTCCCCTTTATACTTCTCGTATCCATTTTCAAGATCGACAAATAATGCATCATGATGTGCAACTTGTTTATCTGCTGGAGGTGGTGTCATGTAATCACCAAATGC
>URWJ01000017.1 GCA_900551535.1 uncultured Granulicatella sp.
CATGCACAAAACTTCCCAAAGTCCCGAGCATCTTTCTCTTCAGAAAAGAAGACCCATTTTTATAAACATACAAAGGCGGCACCCCTCTTTTTTGTATGCTTATAAAAATGGTCTATCTGGAAGATTCCCGGATTCTATAATAGTCATATTGGGGAAGTGCACCAATGTGAATTACTGACTCTAGGGTATAACCCGTAGAGTCAGTTTGAAGCTTGGTAGGAATTGAGACGCAAGGCTCATTCCGGTGCCCCATTATGACTATTATGAAGACATCCGAGGAATCTGTAAGATAGACGCAAGTCTATCCAACTTTTAGCACCTATTTACGTATACAAAAAAGGAGGGGTTGCCCCCTCCTTTGATTAGTCATTATCTTCAACGGTTTCGTCTGTTTCGCCTTCTTCAGCAAGAATCTGCTCGAGTTCTTCCTCTGAAAGTTTTGTAACATGGATCTTACGAATACGATCATTCTCGATTTCCGTTGGTTGTAACAGATACCCTTCGAATCTCACCTTCACTACCTCATCATCATCTGGGAAGTAGCCAAGTTTTTCAATAATCGCACCCGCCATTGTGTCCACTTCATCAGACTCTAATGACGTTTGATAAATTTGATTGAATCGGTCGAGCGACATTCCGGCATCAATCACCGAATTGTTTTCGTCGATTTCTACGACTTCTTTTTCTTCTTCGTCGTATTCGTCTTCGATATCTCCGACGATTTCTTCAATCAAGTCTTCTAATGTAACAATCCCTTCAACCCCGCCGTATTCATCTTTTAATACCGCTAAGTGTTGACGAGTTTTTCTAAATTCTACTAATAAATCATCCACGAAAATCGTCGATGGTACAAATACTGGTTCATGCGCTAGGGCGCGTAAGTCAATATTGTCAAATCCTTGCTCTCTTGCAGCACGGAAGACATCTTTCACGTGAATTACTCCGATTACTTTATCCTTATCTTCTTCGTAAAGAGGAAGACGAGAATAAGAACAGTTCAAGATGGTCTCTAGGTTCTCTGAAATATCGTCATCCACGTCGAGCATTAATGTATCTGTACGTGGAACCATCACTTCACGTGCTAGTTTTGTATCTAGAGAAAGCACCCCTTGCATCATCGCAAACTCGGAAATATCAATCGCTCCGTCGTTACGACTGTTGGCAAGTAAAGACTTCATCTCGCTTCGTGTTAATTTTTCTTCTACTCGTGTAAATTCAATCGGTGTAATTCGTTTTAATAACCCTGTTGAGAACGTCAAAATCCATACGAATGGTTTTGAGATCTTTTTGACAAACAAAATAATTCCTGCAGTATTTAATGCAATCGGTTCTGCCACTTGCAACGCCACTTGTTTTGGATATAATTCCCCGAAAACTAAAGTGAGGTATGCTAGAACGACTGTCACAATCACAAGTGATAATGTTTCAGCTCCAGGAATGTTTCCTAATAATGGTTGAATTCGTGAAGAGAAACTTGTGGCGGCAGACGCACTCGAGAAGAATCCTGCAAACGTAATCGCTACTTGAATTGTTGCGAGAAATTCATCTGAATTCTCTAACAAGCGCATTACTTTAATTGCTTTTTTATCTCCTTCTTGCGCTCTTTGTGCCATTTTCCCTTGGTTGATAGACACAAACGCAATCTCCGCTGCAGAGAAAAATGCATTTAATGCAGTTAGTAATACAATGATTAAGATCTGGACTCCCAGCGAACTCCCATCTGAATCAGCTGTCATAATTTTGTTAACCCCTTTTAACTATAGATTTTTCCATTTTATGAAATGGTATAGAGATATCATATCAGTTTTTTTTGAAAAATCAAGATTTAGTACTGTTTTGTAATGGTTCTTTAATGTTTAAAACCCTTTCTAATGCAATTTTTAGATTGAGTCTTTCCATTTTCTCATCATTTCCTAACTTTTCTAGTTACAATTTGCCTAAAAAGTGGTACTATTGTAGTGAAACCAATCTCAAGGAGGAATGAGTATGTTATTAAAATCTCTTGTAGTTCCAAAAAAGAGTCTAACGGTTGTTAAAGAATCTTGTACGTTAGAAGAAGCGATTGCAATCTTAGAAGAATCAGGATACCGCTGTGTTCCTGTATTAGATGAAACGGAAACGTTCTTTAGAGGAAACATTTATAAAATGCATATCTATCGCCACAAAGCAAACGGTGGAGATATGAGTCTTCCAGTTACTCATTTAATTAAAAACTCAACTAAATTCATCAGTGTGGATAGCTCTTTCTTCAAAGTGTTCTTCACGATTAAAGAATTACCTTACATTGCCGTATTAGATAAACAACAACGTTTCTACGGAATTTTAACGCACAACAGTTTATTGTCAATGTTACAAGAATCTTGGAATGTGAAGAGTGGATCTTATGTTTTAACCATTATTTCTGGTGGTGAAAAAGGCGCCCTTGCGAATATCTCTAAAGTAATCAACAAGTACGCTTCTATCGCCAACGTAATGACCATCGATACCCAACAAGATAAAAGCTTACGCCGTATCTTGGTGACATTGCCAGCAGGCGTGTCAAAAGATACTTTACACCAAATCGTCGACAGCCTTGAAAAGAAAGACTACTCTGTTGCGGAAGTGGAAGATTTGCAAAACAATTAGGATGTGAGCAAAAGCGCTCATAGGCGATGACGGTTCGCGGTTTTGCCGTAAGCGGTCTGAAAGACCGTTCGGACAAAACACGAAAGGCTTGAGCCTATGCTTTTGCGAACTCAACTTCACAGGCAGAAAGACAGAACACAAAATAACAGCACACCAGCCTTCAGCTAGTGTGCTGTTCTTTTTTCTTTCTTATCGAACCACTGAACGTGCCATACGAGCTACTGTATGACGAATTCCTCGAATCGCAACTGACAATGCGTAAATATTTTCCACTGTCGCTAAACCGCCGTATCCCGCGTCCCCGATATGTTGAATATCCACACCAGCCACTTTATTACGGATAGCAATTTGTTCGATGACTTCTCTTGAAGAACCTTCTTGGCTTGTTCCGATTGCAGAAAGCACGAGTGCATCGTTGGCATGCGCCACTTTCACAATTTCCACCAATTCTGCGTCTGTAAACCCTGGCACCGTTCCAACCGCTGGAACAAGAATCACATCGGCCCCTGCTTTAATGAAACGTTTCGCGATATCCACGTTCATCACAGGTTCCTTCGAGCCTGCTCCGTGCATCTTCCCAGCGATCACAAGCCCTGAATAGTGTTGTTTCACCATGGAAAGAGACGCTTCAATCGTTTCATTGGTTACCCCTGTCCCTGGATTTCCTGTTAAGCAGATAAAATCAAGGCCAAGTTCTTCCGCACGTTTCACTGTTTCCACCGTACATTGACGCCCTGGTGAGATTTCGATACGTGTTTCTAGCATTTCTGCATTCATATCCACTGGCTCCAAGTTTGCCCCAATTGGCAACCCACTCAGTTCTTTCGCACGTTGGACTGGGTTTTCACTTTCTTCAGCACCGTAAATCAGTGGATCAATACAGTCAAACCCGTTCAAGAGCACCATGTCTCCGCCGAACGCCTTTGCGATTTCTGCGTTAGATAATTCATACAGAAACGTTGGTCGTGAGCATCCCGTTTCACAGCACACCGTTCTTCCTTCTGCGGCTTCAATCGCCTTTTTCAATTCTTTTCCTGTCATTTTTCTGAAATCACTGGCCGCACAATTTAACAATCGTTTACTCATTTCGTTTCCTCCTGTCCACGAACAAGCGCCACTACTTCTTTCAACAACGCTTCATCCGTCTGTTCGTAATCTCCATTTTCATGATAGGCATAGCTCAGCCCATCTCCTGCAGTCGTCGGGTCCGTCTTCCACGTCTTAAACGTTCCATGGATTTGCAAAATTCCCGTCTCCTGCATTAAGTGTTGCACATTTTCTTTCGTGACACCGCCGCCACAAAGCAGTTCAATCTGACTTCTGTAGCGAGATTGTAACTCTTTTAAGAGCGGGATTCCTTTTTCAATTTGCGCCTGTTGTCCCCCTGTTAAAATGCGCGTGCATCCAAGTTTGATTAAGCCCTCGATGGCACTCTCCACATTCGGCACAAGGTCAAACGCCTTATGGAACACACTCTCTGCATGATATTTCTGACACAACTCAATCATCTGCTTCGTACGGTTCCAGTCAATCGTCCGGTCTTCTAATAGAAATCCAAACGCTAACCCTTTCGCACCCGCTTCTAATAAGAGTTTTGCATCGATTAGCATGCTTTCAAACTCTTCCTTCTTGTAACAAAAGCCTGCACCACGAGGACGAACCATGCACACAATCGGAAGGCTCACTCCAGACTCGAGTACCTTTTGCAGGGTCCCGACGCTTGGCGTTAATCCTCCTAAAAACAGTGCGCTATTCAATTCAATGCGGTCAGCACCAGCACGCTCTGCAATCTGGCAGTCTGCGATGCTTCCAGCACATACTTCTACTGTCATACCGTCCCCTCTTTCATGCGCGACAATGCGAGTAGCGCTAATCCATAAATAATCGTATCTGTTTCTAAGTCTTTAATGCCAATCCATTCATTTGGCAAATGCGCAATGTCTCTTTGCCCTGGGAAACTTGGACCATACGCAATGATATTTGGAATGATTTTGGCATAGGTTCCACCCGTTGTCGTCACTGGAACGCTATCGCTCTGCGTGATATCCGTGTACACCTTCTGCAAGGCTTGCACATAGGCGGAATCCTTGTCATAAAGCACTGGGTCCCAATGCGAAATCACGTCCAGCACGCCACCTTCTGGCACATGTGCATAGATGTGTTCAATCAACTCGTCTTTCGTACAACTTGCTGGATAGCACATCGTCCATTCGACATAATGGCGACCGTCTTCCACTCCAAACGTTTCTCCTCTCAGTTGCATCATCCCGAAGTCACTATCTTCATAGGCGATGCCCAATTCTTCCCCGCGATGGTTTGTATGGAGCAGTTTTTCGTTGGCAAATGTATACAATCCGGATACTTTATCCGAAGGGAGAGACAATCGTACTCTGAGACGACCGCGTTCGCCGTAGACGACTGGCCATTTACAGTCTGGTGTCCACCCGAATGTCGGAGGAATTTCTTTCGTTAAATAGTGCTTCACGCATCCAAAACCGGTCTCCTCATTCGTCCCAAAGACAATCCGCACCGGTCTATCAAAGGTCACACCCTTTTCCTTCAACACATATAACGCATATAGGTTCGAAAGAATAGGCCCTTTGTTATCCAATGTACCGCGTCCGTAGAGTCTTCCGTCACGAACGGTAAGGTCTAACGCTGGAGAAATCCACCCTTCTCCAAGCGGCATCACATCCACGTGTCCAAAGATGCCATAGTACGCGCCATCTGGTCGGTCTTCTCCGTACTGTGCGTATCCAATCTTGTTATCGATATTCTTTGTTTGAAATCCAAGTTCACTGGCAATCGCAAGCACTTCATCGAGCGCCTGTCTAGGTCCCTTGCCGAACGGGGCGCCATCTCCTGCTTCTCCTCGAATACTTGGGATAGCGACCATTCGTCTCAGTCCTTCAAATAGTGCGGGTTGAATTCCTTTTAGTTCCGCAATCCATTCTTCTTGATTCATTCTTTGACCTCCAATGGCTTCATGCGCTCTTCTAAATACGCTTCAAGCCATTCTTTTGTCGCTAATTCATGTCGCATCGTGCCATCACTTTGTGGATGCACACGGAATACCGTTGGCGCTAGTGTACTTGTGGCAACAACAAATGAGAAGTTCTCGATATTGGAAGCTGCCCCAAAGTCTCCTTTGGCATTCATGGCCACTACAGAAATATCTCCTGCTTCGCCACGCGTTCTCTTCAATCGTTCTGCAAGGTCGCTCACGGCTTTCTCACACGCCTTTTGCGGAGAAAGGCCTTCTTTCATTAGACGGACGATTTCATACGAAATCACGCCTTTCATCAAGTCTTCTCCTAGACCCGTCGCCGTCGCGCCACCAATCGTGCTATCGACATATAATCCAGATCCGATAAAAGGAGAATCTCCTACACGACCCGGCTTCTTCATAAAGAGTCCGCTCGTTGAGGTCCCTGCGACCATATCTCCAGATGCGTCCAATCCCACCATACCAACCGTATCATGTCCAGCATACGGCGTGAGTTGTTCGCGTTCAATATCTTTCAATCGATTTTGGAAATGAATCTTCGCACGGTCCGTCAGCATGTCTTTTTCTTCAAAATGATGAGCCTTCGCAAAGGCTGCTGCCCCTTCTCCGACCAGCACATTATTCACCTTATAAGCGCTCAAGGCACGCGCCACCGAGATTGGATTAGCGAATTGTTTTAAGGCACAAACCGCACCGAAATCAAACGTCGATCCATCTAAATAAGCGGCATCCAACTCCACTTCCATCTCTTCATTTGGAAGTCCGCCATATCCAACAGATTTAAAGTAAGGGAAGTCCTCCACTTCTTTAATCGCGCCTTCAATGGCGTCTCCTGCAGTCCCGCCCGCTTCTAAATTCGGGGTCACCTTCTGGATTCCTTCGAGCGCCATTCTCCATGTCGCAATCATACCCCACATTCTCTGTCACCTCTTTTACTGAAATCGTTGTTCACTTTCGTCTTTTGTTTCGCTAATAATTGCTACGGCTCCGCCTAAT
Source organism: uncultured Granulicatella sp. (assembly GCA_900551535.1). Taxonomy (GTDB): domain Bacteria; phylum Bacillota; class Bacilli; order Lactobacillales; family Aerococcaceae; genus Granulicatella. The sequence goes on from URWJ01000017.1 coordinate 6,629, forward strand.
GCTTCCCGTAAGCCTACGCCGCCTTTTTTCGGCATTTCGAGCATGACGACTTTATCTTTATAAGCTGCAATCGTTTCTTCATTCTCTTTCGAACAAATCACATAAGGCTTGCAGTCAGTTTGCTCTTGAATCGCCAACGCAATTTCTGCTGCCATTTGCGCATAGGTGCCGTAGTTAAAACATGGCCCTGCAAACAGCACTTCTGCTTTCGTTTTTAAAATCAGATTTTTGATTTTATGAATCACTTCTTCTTTATGCGCTTGGAAATAATCCGGACCACAATAAATCGTCGCAAGTGCCGTAAGTCCTGCTTTTTCAAAATCCTCTTTGAACATTAAATAAGAACCCACTCCGCCTTTTTCAAGGCCTAATTCTGTATCGCCACGTTCCTTTCCGCCGTATCCTGCTTGAACTTGGTCAAATAATAATAGTGTTCTCATCTGTTCACCCCTCTCTATACAAAAAGGTGGCAGCGTTTTTTTGCATGCCACCCAATGTTATGAAATCTTGTGACTTATGCTTTTGTAATTTTATAAATCATCAAATGATAAGTCGTTTAAGTCAACGTCGTCTAATTCATCACCTGTTAACATGCTAGAGCCTGCTTCTTCTTTCAAGTATTGGTTATCCAATGCTTTGAAGAATGGGAAGTAGATTAAGCAACCTAAAAGAATCAAGAAGATTTGGAAGAATCCGGCTACGATACTACCTGTTGATAACCATCCAGAGAAGAAGAATGGCGTTGTCCATGGGAGAGATGCCCCTGTTGTATAAGGGATAATTCCTACCATTGTAGCGATTGTTGCTAAGATTGTATTTACAAGTGGTGTTAATAAGAATGGAATCGCGATAATTGGGTTTAATACTACTGGTAAACCGAATGTAACCATTTCGTTGATACCGAAAATACCAGGGATTAAAGCTAATCGACCGAGTTTCTTCATTCGTTCTGATTTTGCAAGGAAGACCATTAAGAATACAAGAGATAATGTACTACCTCCACCACCGAAGTTACCGAAGAAGTCTCCGAAAGGTCCAGTGAAGATGTTTGGTAATGGTTGACCTGCTTTAAATGCTTCTAAGTTTTGGTTTGTTAATACTAAGTGAATTGGGTTAAATACTGTATTTGTTACAGCTGGACCATTAATTCCGAAGAACCAGAATAGAGTTGATAGGAATTGATAGATTGGTTCGAAGAATACTGTTTGACCGAATCCTTCTAACGGAGCTTGTAACACTTTATAAATAAATGTTTGTGCGTATTGATATTCTGTTAATGAGAAGATGAGATAGATTGCAAAAGCAAAGAACATCGCAAACGCACTAGGAATTAAAGCTGCAAATGAATGGTAAACTGCTGGTGGCACTGCATCAGGAAGTTTGATAACCCATCCTTTTTTCTGAATCGTTACGAAGATTTTTACTGACACAATCGCAGTAATCATCGCTAAGAACACCCCTGCAGAACCAAGGTTTGAGAAGGCAAAACCAGTAAATTTCTTACCAGCTTCGTTCACAAATGCTGGGTGAACTTTTGGAGTCATGATAAGGTAGCAGACAAGTGATAATACTCCCCCTGCAATGGCATCACTTTCCAATTGTTTAGCATAAGAATATCCAATACCAACAGCTCCTAAAACGGCTAAAATACTAAATGTTGAATCAATCACGGCATCCATCGAGTTTTCCCAACCCTTGCCGAAGAATTGCGCCATAAAGTCGCTATACCCTGGTACCGGGAAGTTGGCAATTACAAGGAAAATGGATGCTACGATAATTAATGGTGTACCGACTAAGAACCCGTCACGAATCGCAACTAGCACCTTATTCGTGCTAAGACGTTCTGCCACGCGTCCCATCGTGTTTTCTAAACCTGCAAACATTGTACTAACCTCCTATTGTTCTTTTTTTGATTTTAATAATTGAATGGCACGTTTCAAGATACGTTCGCCATCTGCATTTCCGTAGTCTTCAAGATTGATGACATCGACAGGAACTCCCAGCGGATCATATTTTTCGTGAACCGCGTTGAATTTAAATTTCACTTGAGGTCCTAACAAGATTACGTCTGGATGGTATTGCTCGTAAATCGCATCGATATTGCGGTCTGGAAACGCTTTAATTTCTAGCGGCAAATTATGCTTATCTGCCACATCTTGCATTCTGCTAGCCACTAGACTGGTTGACATCCCCGCACTACAAAATAGATAAATTCTTTTCATTTTCATTTCCTCCTTCCGTTTCTATTTAATACTTTCAATCCGTTCATAAAGGGCGATAATTTCTTCTGCTGTAATTTTAAGAAATTCCGCGTTCATCAATTGGTCTTCCGCATGCACGAGTAAAAGCGATAATTGCACTGGCTCACCGGATGTTTCTTGTTGTAATAATCCGAAGTGTGCTTCATGTCCTTCTGCATGACATTTATCCCCTTCTTCAATGCATCGACGCGCTTCTTCAAAATGACCTAACCGCGCTTCTTGCACCGCCTCCATAAAACTGGATTTTGCTGCACCTAGTGCGCTAATCATCTTAAAACAAACTAGCTCAATGCCTTCCATACGATTTCCTCCTTCCTTATCGAATCGCTTGAATAAACGACTCTACATTTTTTGCTTCTAATAAACACATCATTTTGTCCGGGGAGTCCAGTTGCTTCCCGAGCCATCGTAAGAAGAGTTGCATGAATTCCATATCCTCTTCCTTCAACGCGAGTAAGATGACCAGTTTCACTGGGAAATGATTCCACTGAATCGGCTCTCTTAATACCGCGATGGAAATCATCGAGCGTTTGCTAGATGGATGCAACGGATGCGGAATCGCAATCGAATAATCGAAATCCGTCGAAGAGAGACTTTCGCGTTTCATAACAGATGGTAGAAAGTCCTCAGTCACAATACCTGCTGCTTCTAAGTGCGAACCCATTTGCTGTAGGATTTCTTCTCGGCTCGTCGCCTCCACGTCCGCATAGAAGAATGCTTCATCCATCAACTGCCCAATTTGCGTGCGAATCGTTTCACTCATCTTCTGCGTTTCAAGTTGATTCATCACTTTAATGAGTTGAATTTCGTCTTGTGTATTGAAAAATAGTCCTAATCGAACGACTGGAATCGCAACTGGTGGTTCCATTTGCTCGAATGTGATGAGTAAATCCGCTTCGTAAAACTCAGTTACTCCTGTGGTAAACGTCGCTTCTTCTGCCACAAACTCCATCCGATGTTGGAACTGCTCCTTCAATCGTTCTACACTTCCAGCAATCAACGGATATTGTGTATTTGCAATAAGTATCGCGCGTAATTTCGCGTTTGTCGCCCCTTGCATATACGCTGCCCCGATATGCAGCGCCAGGAATCCAATTTCCTCTTCGGTAATTTGGCATTGCAGCTCGCTCATCAAATACTGACTCACGGAAACTGCCGTATCAAACACCAGCGGATATTGTCGTTTAAAGGTTTGCACATAATGATTAGGTAGGCTTAAGTTCATCTGTACTCGTTCGAGTAATCCTTGTAAGTGCAATTGGAATCGCACCTTGAATTCCTTTTGATCCACAAACGAGATGCCCATCCACTGAAAGAGTCGCTCATCAATAGCGTTCGTTAGTTCTTCTAATCGAATGGTTTTTCCTTTGAAATGAACTTGTGATTGAAAGGCATTTGAATTATGATACGCCTTTAAGAGTTTTGCATAGGAAAGAATTTCTCCTTCCGGAATCTCTTTATCGCCTAGAATTTCTTTGAAAATCGAACGAACAATCATAGCTTCAACCTCTAAATCAAGGCCTTCTACACTACCTTCTTGTACCGTTTGTCCTAGTTTTACTCGTTGCAACACCAGTCCTAAATGTAACAATAGAAACGGCATGAGCGTTTTGCGAATCGAATAGCGATATTCTTTTAATTTCGCCCAAATAATCGCCTCTAATTGCTCCATATCCAACTCAGGGTACACATTCATGAGCTCTGAACTATTCAAGAAGTCTTCGTTTAATTCTTTCTTCAGTAGTTCTCGATACAATTTTCGCTTGCTGGCTTCTGGCCCTTCTAATACAAGCGCCCCATTCTTCGTCACGAGTTCCAGACCGTCGTATTCTTCCAGTTGTTGTTGGACACAAATGCGGTCTATATCAAACGTTTTAGCGCTTACAAAACATTGTTCGCAAAAAGCTTCGATGGAAACGCCCTCTCCATTGAACAGGAGTTGCTTCAGCAAGTTGGCGCTTCTTTCTGCGCTATCTTGTGGCGCTCTTAGTATTCCTTCTGGGTCAGCATATCGATTTTGTTGGAAAGCTACGAGGTGATATCCTTTTTGGCGATCCGCTTGAATGATATGCGGCATTTCTCGATTGATTTGTTCGATATCGGAACGCACTGTTCTTGCGCTGACGCCGAGGCAGGAAGCTAATTCGCGTCCTTTGATCCATTCTTGGCGTGCAAGTAAGTGCAACAGTTGTTGGTGTCGTTGTTTCATTAAAAATCCCTCCACCTCAATTTGACTATATCAGATTCTTTGATTCCATTATACCTAAAATCTTTTCCTATTGTTAGGAAATTTTTAGTCCCTTTTTGAAACATTTCGTAATTTTTCTTACTTTTTGACCGATTTTGGAGGATTGGTGTGCAAAAAAATAAAAAGATGTCTCTTCGATTGAAAAGTTTCTAACAGTAGCTATAATAGGGCACCGGCTTGAGCCGAAGTCTCAAGCTCTTTCAAGATTCAAACGACCTCTAGAAAATCAATTTTCAAGAGGTCGTAATTCACTTTGAATGCTATTCCCTATTACTGCTACTATGGAACTTTTCAACTCTTTCGAGACATCTTTTTCAACTGCTCTATCAAAATCCAGTCACAAAGAAAATTAGGAACGGTTTCTGGCGGTGGGAAGGATAAGGTGGGGAAATTTAAATTTGGGCAACAAAAAAGGCACCGGAATCGGTGCCTGTAGGACTGGGGTAGCTGGATTCGAACCAACGAATGACGGAGTCAAAGTCCGTTGCCTTACCGCTTGGCTATACCCCAATGGTGGAGGGGGGCAGATTCGAACTGCCGAACCCGAAGGAGCGGATTTACAGTCCGCCGCGTTTAGCCACTTCGCTACCCCTCCATAATTAAGGAATATAAATTATAATACTACTCAACGAGAGTTATTATAACAGGATTGGTGAAAAATTGTCAATACTTTTTTTAAGTATTTAATGCATATTTATTTCAAAACTGCATAATTTGCAACAACTCCATTAGTATAATACAGATTCGAGTAGTTCGCAAGAGTTATTTTACAAATAATCAATTTTTTTCCAAATAGTTCTAAAAAGCTAAAGAAAAATGGCCAAAATACTGCCGATAAATTTCTTTAGCCTCGTCTTTTTATAATAGATTTTTAAATGCGTCTTCTTGCATAAGTCGAATCGTCGAAACAGATTCATGCATTTTTTGCTTTTCTAAATCATTTAATGGAATTTCAATAATAGACTTAATTCCTTCTCGATTTACGACAGCTGGAGAACCAATATATATATCTTTTTCCCCATAAGCCCCATCCAAATAAACTGAGAGTGGTAAAATAGCATTTTCATCATCAAAAATAGCTTTTGTAATTCGAGCTAAAGCTATCGCAATCCCATAGTGAGTTGATCCTTTACGCTGAATAATCTTATAAGCCGCATCTCTGACATCTGTCACTAATTTAATTAAACTTTCCTCAGTCACTTCTGGATGCTCTCTCATCCACTCGTAAATTTGCAAACCACCTATATTAGCATGGGACCATACAGGAAATTGCGTATCGCCATGCTCACCAATGATATATGCATGCACATCTCGGGCATCCACATCAGTTATCCCTGCTAAGGCTCCTCTAAAACGAGCACTATCTAAGGACGTACCTGATCCGATAACTCTTTGAGTTGGTAATCCAGAAAATTTCCAAACTGCATAAGTTAAAATATCAACAGGATTACTAGCTACTAAAAAGATTCCGTCAAATCCACTAGCCATTACTTGATCTACTATGATTTTAGCTATTTTAAAATTCTTTTTAATTAAGTCTAAGCGGGTTTCATTTTCAGCCTGTGCTGCTCCAGCAGTAATCACAACTAAATCCGCATCTTTACAATCTGCATAAGTTGCTGCATAGATTTTTTTGGGCGATGTAAAAGCTAGACCATCCGATAAATCTAAGGCATCTCCCTCACTTTTACCTGTGTCCAAATCAATAATGCCTAATTCACGACCAATATTTTGTGCAACTAAAGCAAATGCATAACTAGATCCTACATCACCCGCACCAATCAAAATAATTTTTTCTTGATTTTTATCCGCTTGTTTCATGTTGTTCCTCCATTCTATATACTAGCTCCCATAGTCGTTTACATTCGACTTTACCTTCTATTAATCAGTAAAAATTAAACACTCTATAATTCAAGTTGAGAATACCATTTTTTTTACATGTAAGGCAACAAATTCGATTCCTACTTCCATTAAAGAAAACCCATAAATAAGATAAAAACAGAAAAAATGTCCTATGATTTAAGCCTAGTAGTCTGAAAAATATTTTCTTACGTTTCTAATTTATTTAATCAGCACATGGATCTAGCTCGATATTTATGTAACTTTTTGATAGTGTCGGTGATTTAGATAGTGGTTGAACTGTACATAAAAAACGTTTAAAGTATTCGTAAAGTCTACGATACTCTAAACGCCCTTTTCCATCATTCTTTTAATTGGAACATAATGACTTTTTTAACACCTTGTTAATTTTGTTCTCCATTTTTTTCAATTAACTCTTTAAACCAAAAATAGCTCTTTTTAGGAATACGTCTCAATGTCTTTTCATCATGTTCATCACGGTCTATATAAACCATTCCATAACGTTTTTGATATCCATTCAACCAACTTAATAAATCTGTATAGCTCCACGTACAATACCCTAAAACTTCCACACCATCTGTTAAAGCTTCTTGGATTGCCGATACATGTTGAGATAAATAATCAATTCGATAATCATCGTTAATCTGATCGTCTGCCTCTAACGTATCAAAGGCTCCTAGTCCATTCTCTGTAATCAGGATGGGCAAATGATAGCGATTTTCAATTCGGCGTAAAGCTACATGTAAACCTTGTGGATCAATAGTCCAATCCCAATCTGTCGTTTCAGTATAAGGGTTTTGCACCGTTTTATACATTCCTGGAATTCCACTATCTTTTGACGTCCCTTTTTTTCCAGAAAAGTTCATTTCTGCTACTCCTACACCACCAATTAATGGATTGTATTCAACAGTAGTCGTTTGATAATAATTTAACCCCATAAAGTCAGGTTTTCCAGCTTTTAATAACTCCATATCCCCAGGTAAAATGGTTGGTGCTATTCCGTTTTCACTCAAATAGTGCATTGTCGCTTTAGGATATTCTCCCCAAACATAAACATCCATCCAAAAATGTGCCAACAACTCTTCTGCATTCTCACTTGCTAATACATCATTTGGATTAGGCGTTGCTGGATAAACTGGAGAATAAGCAAAACTTGGTCCTATTAATGCTTCTGGAATATTTAAAGCTTTAAAAGATTGAATAACCTTTGCGTTGGCTAAGTTAGCAATATGATTCACTTCATAAAATCGTTTTTCATCTTTAACTGCCGGAGGATGACTTCCATAACGATAGCCAAAACCAACAAATATATTTTGTTCATTTAAACTAACCCAATGCTTCACTCTATCCCCGTAACGTTTAAATAAAGTGACTGCATAGTTATTGAAATCTTCAATAACTTGACGATTTTCCCATCCACCATAAGCATCCATTAAGGCTTGTGGAATATCCCAGTGATACAAAGTCACGACAGGAACAATATTATAGCTCAATAGTTCATCAATTAATCGATCGTAAAAAGCTAAACCTGCCTCATTAATTTCCCCAGTTCCATCAGGAAAAATACGGCTCCAAGCAATTGAGAAACGATAAGCTTTTAGCCCTTGCTCTGCCATTAACTTAACATCTTCCTTATATCGATGATAGTGATCAACTGCAACATCTCCATTTGTACCTTGGAAGGTTGCACCAGGCACTTTAGCGTAGTTGTCCCAAACTGACTTCCCTTTACCATCTACATTCCAAGCCCCTTCTACTTGATAGGCTGCACTTGCGCTTCCCCATAAAAAAGTTGAAGGAAAACTAACTTTTTTTGAATAATCCATTTTAGACTCACTCCTCTATTCTTTATCTAACGTATTTAGCATCTATTTAAAAAACATTACATTCATTTTAGCATAGTTTACTAAAAAACATCAACAAAAGACTAGACAATAAAAAATAAACAAACACTCATTAACATACATCGTATAAAAAAAAAGACTAACCGTAGTTAATCTTTTTACCTTATTTCACTTCATTCTTCATCATTGATTAATAAATCTGTAATTAATTGGATTTCCATTTCAGCACCAACCGCCAAAGCACCTTCATTAATTTTAAACTTAGGATGATGATTCATATAACCACAGCCTTCCTCAGCTGTACCACCTCCAACAACAAAAAATGAACCTGGCACAACATCTGTATAGGCAGAAAAATCTTCGCCTCCCATCATTTGGGGAGCTGTGATGAGTCCTTTTTCTCCAACAACTTTTAAAGCTGCTTTTCGGACCAATTCAGTCGCTTCTGAATCATTTACAACTGGACTATAACCCATAATATAATTTAATTCATAGCTAGCCCCATACATTTTAGTCACATGTTCAATTATTTCTTCAATACGCTTTCTCACCAATGTGCGGACAGCCGGATCATTCGTTCGAACGGTGCCTTGAATTTTTGCTGTATCAGGAATAACATTCGCGCTATTTCCACTAGTAAATTCACCAATTGAAAGTACCGCATTATCAAAAGCAGCAATATTTCGCGAAATAATATTATTTAAATTTGTGATAATTTCTACACCAACTAAAATAGGATCAATTGCTAATTCTGGAGTTGATCCATGAGAACCGACCCCTTGAATTTTTAATTCGAAAATATCAGCTGCAGCTGTCAAAGCACCTGTACGAATTGCCACAACGCCTACAGGTATTTTAGGGAATATATGAATTCCAAAAACTAAATCAACGTCTTTCATAACTCCTGCTTCGACTAAAAATTTAGCACCTCCAGGGGGAACTTCCTCGGCAGGTTGAAAAATAAATTTGACAGTTCCAGCAATTTTTTCTTGCATGCTTGTTAATACTTTACAAGCCCCTAAAAGCATCGCAGTATGAGTATCATGTCCACATGCGTGCATAACTCCCTCATTTTGAGAAGGAAACGCAACATCTGCTTCTTCAACAATTGGCAATGCATCAATGTCTGCACGTAGAGCAATTGTTTTACCAGGCTTTGCACCCTTCAAAATTGCCACTACACTGTTCTCTGTTGGCGTTGTTAATTCAAGATTAGGAAATGTTTTTAATAGTTGATAAATATACTTAGCAGTTTCAACCTCATGAAAAGAAAGCTCCGGATTTTCATGAAGATGTCGACGCCATTTAACCATATCCTCAATCGGTAAATTTGTTTGACTATTCATTTATAGCTCCTCCTTGTCGATTCATTTTTAAAAATATAATAGCACCAGCAGCACCTATCCCCATTAATATAAAGAAAATAAATGTCGATAAGAAGTTGCCATTTGATACTCGAATTAATTCTCCTATTATTAAAGGAGCAAAGATCCCACCCATGACACCACCTGTCCCAATAGTAGCATAGCTTGGTGAAAAGCGTTCATTTATAAATAATTTTAATGGGATACTCATCAATGTCACAAAAGCGACTAGCATAGAAAAATTCGCTATCCCTAGCAATAGCGTAATCAAAATAATTGAGTCAAATGTATACACACCTAGCATAGAACATCCGCCAACGATACAAAAAATAGCAATAACTATTTTTTCTTTTCCAGCAAAATACCTCCCAACAATATAGCTGCCGCCAAGCGCGCCTATTAACGCAAAAATACCAGCAATTGAATTAATTTTGGCTGCATCGGTTAAACTCATCCCTTTTGCAGAAGTAAAAAAAGTTGGTAACCAATTCGTAAATCCATAAACTAGTGAGTTTATAAAAAAGGCACATACCGTTAGTATCCAGACACGCGAATCTTTCCAAATACTCAGCAATGGAACTTTATTTTTAGACGGAATATCAAGAAGTACCTTATCATTCGTATGTTTTTCTTTTGGTAAAAAAACAAGTAAAACGAGCATAACGAGCGAGGCAAGGCCCGCCATAACAAAGTACGCTTTACGCCAGCCTATAGTTTCTATCATGGGAGAAACCATGACAGGCCCCACAATACCAGCAATTCCAGAAGAAGCTAATAGTATTCCTTGTGCAAATGTTCGTTTATTTAAAGGTAAATTTAGGGATATTTCTTTTCCAGAAGAAGCTGGGTATCCTGAATGCGCAATTGCACCCGTTAAAAATCGAATCAACATAAAATAAATTAACCCTTTCCCTAGACCAAATAGAAGCATAAAAATCGCTACAAATAAAATAGAAAAAACTAATATTTTTCGCGAACCTATTTTATTATTCAATAACCCCATTGGAATTTGCATTAAAGTATACCCAACAAAAAAGGAACTCATAATCCACCCCGTTTGAGTAGTACTTAAACTGAATTCTTTTGCAATAGGCACTAATGCGACCCCTACTCCTAGTTTATCAATATAAATCATAATGTAACCTAAAAAAAGAGTTGCTATCATTAAATTGTTTTTACGATTCAACTGTTCACTTTGTTTTATCGCCATTATCTCACCATTTTCTAATTTTTTAGTTATACTACTTAATATACTGAAGAAAACCAAAAAAAACAACAATTTTTTATTCTTTTTACTTAATAATCATTTAGAATTGTCACAATAGAAAAGTAAAGAAATATTTGTAACACAAATGTAAAATAAGTATTGACTTCGTAACTTAAGCTGTTATACTAAAGATATTGAATAACCTATTTTACAATAAGGAGTGTTTAGAAATGAAAAAACAAGTAAAAACATTAGCAATCATAGGAGTATTAATTTGTTCACTAAGTATTTATCTAAGTTTTTCTCAAAGCAATCAAAATCAGGCAACTTC
>URWJ01000018.1 GCA_900551535.1 uncultured Granulicatella sp.
CCAGCACGAATTATCGGACAAGTCGTCGATAAAATCGTGGCGAGTGAACTGGATGCCCAGTGGCTTTGGACACAGCTTGTGGTTTTAGTCGGGATTATTCTTGTGGCCTATATTACGGAGAGTATTTGGACATATTTTATTTTTATTGGGTATTATGAAGTTCAAAAAGAACTGCGAGTGAAGTTACTACGTAATAACTTAAGAAAGAAAATTCCATTTTACGCGCATTTTAGAACGGGCGATATTATTACGCGTAGTAGTGAAGACGTCACAACGGTTGGCGAAATGATGGGATACGGAATGTTTGCCTTGATGAACTCTACATTGTTGGGGAGTGTATCGATTTATATGATGGTCACAACGATTTCGTTGCCACTGACCATTGCGGCGATTTTACCATTGCCAATTCTTTCGTATCTTGTGTATAAATGGGGATTCGATTTAGAAGAAGAGTACAACAAGGCGCAAAATGCAGTATCACAATTAAATAATGAAGTGCTGGAGATGATTGACGGGACGTATGTGATTCGAGCTTACGGGCAAGAAGATGCGATGATGGATGAGTTCAGGGCGAAAACAAAAAAGGCTATGAAGCAAAATATCATCGTGGCAGAGATTGAATCTCGTTTTATTCCACTCGCGCAATTATTTATGATGATTAGCTTTACCATTGCCCTTCTCTACGGTGGGTATCTAGTATCGACTGGGGCTATTCTAGTCGGGGATGTCATTGCCTTCCAAGTCTATATGGGATCGATTATGTGGCCGATGTTTATGATTGGCGATATTATTACGGGCTATAAACGCGGAAAAGTGGCGACGGAGCGTATTAATGAAGTGTTGAAGCATGACGATGAAATTGAACGAGGCGGTACCAAAGCACTCGAGACGATTGAATCCATTGAGTTTAAGGACTTCAACTTTACGTATCCAGGCGAAGAGGCGCCATTATTAAAAGACATTAACCTTACATTATATAAAGGCGAGACACTTGGAATCGTTGGGAAAACGGGTTCTGGGAAGACGACGCTCTTGATGCAATTATTACATCAATTTCCTTACCGCGGAGAAAAGCTTCTCATTAACGGAGAGCCATTGATTGATTACAATCCTCAAATGGTGGCAGGGCATTTAGCCTACGTTCCGCAAGAACACACACTTTTCTCACGCACGATTCGCGAGAATATGTTATTCGGGAAAGAAGATGCGACCGATGAGGAAATCTGGGAAGCATTGACGTTGGCGTCATTTGATGGGGATGTAAAACGCATGCCAGAACAGCTCGATACGATGGTCGGAGAAAAAGGGGTATCGCTTAGTGGTGGACAAAAACAACGTCTATCGATTGCGCGTGCCTTCTTACGCAACCGGGAATGTTTGATTTTAGATGATGCGTTATCCGCAGTTGATGCGAAAACGGAACGCGAAATTATCTCGCACTTGCAAGAAGAGCGTGGCGGTTGTATGAATATTATTTCTGCACACCGACTCTCTGCGATTCGTCATGCCGATGAGATTATTGTGATGAATGAAGGACGCATTAGTGAGCGCGGTACCCACGAGGAGTTACTCGCACAACGTGGCTGGTACTACGAACAGTACCTGATTCAAGAGATAGAGGAGGAGATCGAATGAAAACGATGAAGCGATTATTAAGCTACCTCCGCTATGAGAAAAAAGGAGTTCTGATTGGACTCATCTGCCTGTTGATTTCAACCGTTGCGACCTTAATAGGACCTCTTGTGGCAAAATATATGATTGATAATGTGATAACACCGATGGGACAATCGCATGTCTTCGATGCTGGAAGTGTACTCCTATGGGTGGGTATTTACGTGGCAGTGAACTTAATTGGAGCGGCTGGTGGATATTTAAACCGTTTATATATGAAGACTCTCTCGAACCGCGTTGCCAAACGCATTCGTGACGAAGTGTTCGAACATGTACAAACATTGCCAGTATCGTATTTCGACCATTTACCTGCCGGAAAAGTGGTTTCTAGAATCACGAGTGATACGGAATCGGTGCGTGCAAACTTTTATGTAAATGGAATTTCGACACTGCTTAGTACCGTCGTGATGCTTGTTGGTGTGTACACAACGATTTTCTTATTAAATGCAACGCTTGGATTCGTATTATTATTCCTAGTTCCGGTGATGATGCTATGGCAGCGAACCGTTGCCGTGATGCAGAAAAAATGCTATACCGAGAGTCGTGAACTATACAGTCAGTTGAGCGGACAGTTAAATGAAAGCATTCAAGGCGCTGGGATTGTTCAAGCCTTCCAACAAGAAGAAAAAATTGTCGCGGAATATGATGAGACGGCTACGTCTTGGGTAGAGGTTGGTCGCAAGGAATTAATTCTCGATTCTTACTTCTCGTGGAGTTTAGTGAGCTTACTTCGTAACTTTACGCTATTTGGAATTGTGTATTACTTCGGAATGCAATTTATCGGAGGAACACTTGGAATTTCAGCGGGGCTCCTCTATGCGTTTATTGATTATATCAACCGTGTTTATGAGCCGATTCAAACCTTTATGAATGTCGTGTCTGGTTTCCAACAATCGATGGCTGCCGGTGACCGCGTGTTTGAATTGATGGATACGCCAAGCGAGGAAAGTGGCGAAGAGCTCTTCACATTCGACGAAGGACGTATCGAATTTAAGGATGTGAGCTTCGAGTATACGCCAGGAGTACCGGTGTTGAAGCACTTGAATTTCACGGTAGAGCCTGGGCAGACGGTGGCCTTTGTCGGTCATACCGGTTCAGGAAAATCTTCTATTATGAACTTGCTCTTTCGATTCTATGACCCAACGAGTGGAGCGATCTTGATTGATGGCAAAAACACGCGTGACTTTAATAGACGTAGTGTTCGAAGCGAGATGGGGATTGTGCTGCAAGATCCATACCTCTTTACAGGAACGATTGCTTCTAATGTAGGGCTTAACAATGAATCGATTGAGCCTGAGACGATTAAAGATGCGCTCATTAAAGTGGGCGGAGGTCATCTACTCACGAAGAGTGACAAGGGCTTGGACTACGAGGTAAAAGAAAAAGGGATGGACTTCTCTTCAGGGGAACGCCAACTCATTTCATTTGCTCGTGCGATTGTCTTTGATCCGAAAATCTTGATTTTAGATGAAGCGACTTCGCATATTGATACCGAGACGGAAGAGATTATTCAAAACGCGATTAATGTCGTAAAAGAAGGGCGTACAACCTTTATGATTGCGCACCGACTTTCAACGATTGCTCATGCCGACCAAATCTTTGTGTTGGATAAAGGAGAAATTGTGGAACGCGGAACGCATGATGAATTACTTCAACTGCAAGGGCAATATGCCGAAATGGTGGCTCTTCAAAAAGGCTAATCCTATAGACTCTGTTTCCTTTCGAAACGGAGTCTTTTTTGATGCGTGCGGTAAACAGAATTTTTATTGTTTTTCAAGGGAGTTCATGGTGCATAAAGCCGCCTAGTTTGTTACAATGTGTAGGAAACAGATTGGGGAGAGAGTTATGATTACAAAAGAAGTTATTGAACGCGCTACGGCATATCGCCATCATTTACATATGTATCCAGAAGTATCTGGAACGGAAGTCGAAACGACTCGTTATATCCGCGAAGCCCTAGAAGCAATGGGGCTTACATGCTGGAATTTAAAGTCTAAAACTGGAGTCGTGGCAGAAATCGGAAACGACAATGGACCAACATTAGCCTTACGTGCCGACATCGATGCCTTACCGATTGTGGAACAAACAGGATTAGACTACGCTTCAAAAAATGAAGGAGCGATGCATGCGTGTGGACATGATTTCCATACAGCAAGCCTACTTGGAGCCGTTCAAGTGTTGAAGGCACAAGAAGACAAATTACAAGGGAAAGTTCGTTTTATTTTCCAACCGGCCGAAGAGAGTAACCAAGGAGCACGCGCGTTGATTTCTGAAGGCGTACTTGAGGGAGTTGATGCGATTATTGGGTTCCATAACAAACCAGAACTTCCAGTTGGAACCATCGGTGTGAAGGAAGGACCACTCATGGCAGCAGTCGGTCAATTCAAAGCCGAAATTACAGGAGTGGGAACACATGCAGCAGCACCGCACAATGGGAATGACCCAATCGTGACGGCTTGCCAAGTGATTGCCAATGCCCAAGCCATCGTCGCTCGTCATACATCTCCACTAGAACCGGTGGTATTAAGCGTATCTCATATCGAAGCCGGAAATACATGGAATGTGATTCCAGAGAAAGTATTTTTTGAAGGAACGATTCGTACGTTTAATAAAAAAGTTGAACGCAAGATGACCGAGCAATTTGAAAAGATGGTTGTTCAAACCGCAGATGTATACGGACAAAAAGGAAGTATCGAATGGATTTTAACGCCACCTGTCGTGCATAATGATGCCGCAGTCACAAAAGTCGTTAAAAGTGTGACGGAGAAATTTGCGACAGTGGTAACAGCGGAAGTGACTTTAGGAGCAGAAGATTTCGCCAATTATATGGAACACGTTCCAGGATGTTTCGTCTTTATTGGAACAGGATGTCCACGCGAATGGCATCACCCAGCGTTCTTAGTGGATGATGAGGCATTACCATTTGCGATTCAGTATTTTGTCGATAACACGAATGCTCTTCTAGAAGTACTTTCACAGAAAGGAAACGCGTAATATGAAAACAATGGTGGTGATTAGCCATCCAACAATTCAAACGTCGTCGAGTCAACAGTTTTTCCTTGCAACTTTAAAAGGGGAAGAAGCTGTAACGGTTCGTCATTTAGATGAAGTATGGAGTGCAGAGAAACCGCATTTTACAAAATCGACTGAAGAAAAAGCCTTGGCAGATTCTAGTGCCGAACGTCTGATTCTTCAATTCCCGATGTATTGGTACCAAGCGCCTTCTGTTATGAAGGAATGGATTGATACGGTGATGTGTAAAAGTGCGCCTTTTGCAAAGCAAATTAAGGAACTTGGAATCGTTGTGACACTCGGTGTGAAAGAAGAAGCCTTCCGTGCTGGTGGGAAAGAACAATTTACGATTTCGGAACTCTTGCGCCCATTCCAAGCGTTAGCAAATGCGATGGGGTGGACCTATTTACCAATTTTTGAGGTACATCAGTTTGACTATAAGACGGAAGAGGCCAAACAAGCCTTACTCGTGGAGTACTTACAATATGTGACAAAAGAACAACACGGGACGTTGAAAGATACCGAAGAGTGGTTTATCCAGCGTGCAGAAGCAATGCCTGGTGCACACTGGACAGAGATTGCCGAATGGATCAAAGAAAACCAGGACGAAAGACTGGAGCTCGAGATGCATCTAAGTAACTGGGAGGAGAGTCAGTATGGAGATTATTGAGAAAATTCAGTTGCTCGATGCTTGGATTGGCGAAGCAAAAGACTATAAAGAACGTGCATTGCTTGTGGCTGCAAAAACTCTTCTATTAGAACAAGCAAAACGAATTGAACAAGCACATGGTGAGTTGGATGGACGCATGTGGAGTCCTGAGAACTGGGCTAAATAAGGAGAATGAGATTGAAAACAGATTATTTAGGACTAAGACTAGTGTTACTCGTCATCGCCTGCTTCTTAATCGGACTCGGCGCGAAGATGGCGGGCTCTAGTACACTAGGAGCGGACGTTGTCGTTCTTGTGTGGGAAGGATTAAATCGCACATTTGGATTGGATATGGGAACAAGTAATATCATCGTTTCGCTGGTGTTTCTGGCGATTACGCTGAGTATCAACTGGCGCTATATTGGATTTGGAACAGTTGTAGGGATGTTCTTGCAAAGTTTCTTTATTAACCTGTTCGACTTTAGTGCGATTGCCGAAATGGATATCGCCGTAAAAGTCGTGGCTATGGTTGTAGGGATTGCTTTAATTGCCATGGGGTGTGCAGTCTATGCCTTAGCAGAACTTGGGGTAGGACCGTATATTGCGGCGACACTTGCTTTGCATGAGAAATTCAAAACGTCAATCCCTCGAAATAAATTCTTTATTGATGCGAGTTGCGTTATCACAGCGGCAATTTTAGGGCAATGGCCAACGATTGGACCGGTAGTGTCACTATTAATTAGCGGAATTATCATGGATCAAACAATGGTGATTTTGAAGAAGTTTTTACCAATTAAATAAAATAGACAGTATGAAACCTATCTACGAGAGAAATCCTTTTGTAGATAGGTTTTTTAGCGCTTTATCGAAAAATGAAACTTGTTAACGTTTCCAAAGAGAGCAAAATAGTACTAGTCAAAAGCAAAATAGTTATTGTGAAAGCGGTTTTTTAGTTGTAAACTAAAAGTGTCTTAAAAAGTAATAGAAAACTAGGGGGAGACAACATGAAAAAGAAAGTATTACTATCAAGCGCAGCATTATTAGCAGCTGTATCTTTAGCAGCTTGCGGAAATAATAGCAACAGCACTAGTAAAACAGATTCAACATCACAAGGAGCTTCTAAAGAAAAAGTTACTCTTAAATTAGCAGCTCTAGAAAGTGGTTACGGCGCAGAAATGTGGCCAGCAATCATCAAAGCTTACGAAGAGGCAAATCCAAACGTTAAAGTGGAATTGACTCAAGATAAGGAAATCGAAGAAAAACTTACGCCTCAAATGAAAGCTGGCGATTACCCAGATATCGTAATGTTAGCTTTAGGACGTAAAAAAGCTTTACCAGAAACATTAATCAAAGAAAAAGCTTTAGCTGATATCTCTGACTTATTCGATATGAAAGTATACGGAGAAGACAAAAAAGTTTCTGAAAAATTATTAAACAACGTATTAGGATCAACAGTAACTGACCCTTACGGAGACGGAAAACACTACTTAGCTCCAATGTTCTACGCTCCAACAGGATTATTCTACAACGAAGCATTATTCAAATCTAAAGGTTGGGAAGTTCCAAAAGATATGCCTGGTATGAAAGAATTAGCTGAAAAAGCTAAGAAAGATGGCATTTCATTATTCACTTATCCAGTATCTGGATACTTAGATAGCTTCTTCCCAGCATTATTAGCAAACGCTGGTGGCGTTGATTTATTCAACAAAGCAATGAAATATGACACAGGCGCATTCACTTCTGACGGCGCAACTAAAGCTTTCGAAGCGTTAGGAACATTCTTACAAAACGTTGAACCTTCAACAGTAGCAAACGCAAACCCACAAAGCTTCACTAAGAACCAACAATTAATCTTAGACAACAAAGCTTTATTCATGCCAAACGGTACTTGGGTAGTTGGGGAAATGGCTAAAGCTCCTCGTGCAGAAGGATTCAAATGGGCAATGACTTCTGCTCCAGCAATCGAAAAAGGTGGCAAACGTTATGTTTACTCATTCTTCGAACACATCTGGGTTCCAAAAGAATCTAAGAACCAAGAAGCAGCAAAAGAATTCTTATCATTCTTATACTCTGACAAAGCAGCAGAAATCTTCGCTAAATACAATGCAGCTCAACCAATTCAAGGTGTAACAGCTAAATTACCTGATGAATTGAAATCATTGTACAAAGTTGTTGATGAAGTTGATGGCGTAATCAATGGTAACTTCGTAGCTACTAAACCTGTTGAAGGTGTAAGCATGAAAGACACATTATATGGTCAAATCGACTCTGTAGCATCTGGTCAAAAAACAGTTGCTGAATGGCAAAAATCTGTAGAAGAAGTTAGCCAAAAACTAAAAGCAGCAGTTGAATAATTCAAATAGAATGAATTAAATAGGAGTGGGATGCGAAGCAATTTTCAAGGATGAAAATTCCTTCCGCCCACTCTCATTTTATCTAAAAATGGTTGAAAGAGGGCAGAACGATGAAAAATCGTAGAAAAAGAGAGAGAAATTTATTTATTCTCGCGTGTCTATTACCTGCACTAATTTTATTCTTTACGTTTTTAATTTACCCAACGATTCAAGTATTCCGCATGTCCATGTTCAAATGGGGCGGATTCTCAAACAATCAACAATTTGTTGGACTTGAAAACTTTAAAATCTTATGGGCAGATGAAAACTTCTTTAGAACAATTCAGAACACAATCTTACTAATCGTAGTGGTTACACTCTTTACAGTAGTATTGGCGGTTCTTTTCGCAGCAATCCTATCAACAGAAAAGATTCGCGGAAACAACTTCTTCAGAATTATTTTCTATATCCCAAATATTTTATCAATCGTAGTTATTGCAGGGATTTTCGCAGCAATCTATGATCCAAAAGCTGGACTTTTAAATGCGGTATTACCAGAAGCGTGGAATAAGTTATGGCTTGGTGATCAAAGTATCGTCATTTACTCACTCGCATTTGCATTAATTTGGCAAGCGATTGGGTACTACATGGTAATGTACATGGCAGGGATGGCCAACATTCCAGCCAGCTTATACGAAGCAGCAGACCTTGATGGGGCTG
This sequence comes from uncultured Granulicatella sp., assembly GCA_900551535.1. Classification (GTDB taxonomy): domain Bacteria; phylum Bacillota; class Bacilli; order Lactobacillales; family Aerococcaceae; genus Granulicatella. Next base: position 8,386 of record URWJ01000018.1, read on the forward strand.
GTAAAATCGGTAAGTTCTTCAACGTTACATTACCTTTAATTTGGAACAGTATTCGTACAACATTAACATTCTTCATTATCAGTACGATTAACTTAAGTTTCTTACTTGTACAAATCTTGACAGACGGTGGACCAGACGGATCTACTGAAGTGTTCCTAAGCTACATGTTCAAACAAGCTTATACAAACTCTTCATACGGATACGGTATGGCGATCGGTGTAGTTGTCTTTATATTCTCATTCGGTTTATCAGGTATCGTAAGTCATATTACGAAACGCGATATTCTTGAATACTAGGAGGGGAGATCATGAAAGGAAAAACTCGTTCATTCGAAAAGCTATATAAAGCTTTTATATACGTAGCGCTAATTACATTAGCGATTAGTATTATTGTACCAGTGGGCTGGGTCTTCTTAGCTTCTATTAAAGAGAATAGAGAGTTCTACGGATCTCCATGGACAATGCCAGAAGGATTCTACATCCAAAACTTTGTGGATGCTTGGAATAAAGCAAAAATGGGTGACTACATGTTGAACTCAGTGATTGTTACAGCACTTGCTTTAACAATTCTAGTAGTAGTAGCCATTCCTTCTTCATATGTTTTAGCACGTTATAAATTCCCAGGAAGTCGTTTCATTAACTCTTTACTAAAAGGTGGATTATTCATCAACGTAAACTATATCGTTGTACCAATCTTCTTAATGTTACTTGACTGGGATAAAGGACTTAAAGGATTCGGTATTAACGGATTCTTCCTTAACAACATTTTCGTCTTAGCGGTTGTGTATGCTGCGACATCATTACCATTTACGATTTATCTATTATCAAACTTCTTCAAGACATTGCCAACAACGTTTGAAGAAGCCGCATCTATCGACGGTGCAGGATATTTCACAACAATGATTCGCGTCATGACACCAATGGCAAGACCAAGTATTATTACAGTAATCTTATTCAACTTCCTTTCATTCTGGAATGAATACATCATTGCTCTTACATTAATGCCAGGGAAAAACCAAACGTTACCAGTAGGGTTGAAAAACTTAATGCAAGCGCAACGTGGGGCAGCTGAATACGGACAATTATACGCAGGGATGGTATTAGTAATGTTACCAACATTAATCCTATACATTCTTGTTCAAAATAAACTAACACAAGGGATGACACTAGGCGGCTCTAAAGAGTAATCGTCATCGCAGGAGGAAAGAAAATGGGTAAAACAAAAGGGCGTTTAACCCTACCAAGTGAATCGAATTTTCTTGAACAGACTAAAGAATTGCTCGACCGTTGGGGTGCAGATGCAATTCGTGATAGCGATGGAACGAAACTCGATGAAGCAACCAAACAATTAGATGCAAAAATCTATACAACCTACTTTGTAGCACGTAACCATAATGATTTCATCAAAGATCATATGGAAGAGTGCCAACAAATCTTCGTCATGTCAAAATTCTGGTTAGCAACAGAAGATACTTTAACGATTCCATTTATGGAAGGCTACTTCGAAGACCAAGTGCAACCAGACTATGTACATGATCCAAAAAGATATTGGGAAGTCATCGACCGTACTACTGGAGAAGTAGTTCCGGTTGAGAAATGGACTGTCCATGAAGAAAACAACACGATTACGATTGAAGGCACTCGTCCTTTCCATGAGTATACAGTGTCGTTTCTAGTATATGCGATTTGGGATCCAACTCAAATGTACAATCATATTACGAATAACTGGGGCGATGTTCCTCACGATATTCCATTTGATGTACGTGGACCTCATTCAAATCAATTCATGCACTCTTATTTAAAACAATGGTTAAAAGACAATCCGGATACTGATGTGGTTCGTTTTACAACGTTCTTCTATCACTTCACATTAATTTTCAACAATTTAGGAAAAGAAAAATTTGTGGACTGGTTCGGATATGGTGCTAGCGTATCGGTGGCTGCACTTGAAGCTTTTGCTAAGGAAAAAGGCTATCGCTTAAGAGCAGAAGACATTGTGGATGAAGGGTATTATAACTCAACATTCCGTACACCAAGTAAAGCGTACTTAGACTATATCGACTTCATTCAAGCATTCGTTGCAAGAGAAGCTAAAAAATTAGTCGACGAAGTACACGATGCTGGTAAAGAAGCCATGATGTTCTTAGGAGATAACTGGATTGGTACAGAACCATACGGACCATACTTCGAACAAATTGGATTAGATGCAGTGGTGGGTTCTGTCGGCGGCGGAGCAACACTTCGTATGATTTCAGATATTCCACACGTAAAATATACAGAAGGAAGATTCTTACCATACTTCTTCCCAGATGTATTCCGTGAAGGAAATGATCCTACGATTGAAGCCAATAAAAACTGGTTATCAGCAAGACGTGCCATCATGCGTAACCCTGTAGACCGTATCGGATACGGTGGTTATTTAAGTCTTGCATATAAATTCCCTAAATTTGTCGACTACATTGAACATGTAACAGATGAATTTAGAGAAATCTACGATATCGTTAAACATACAAAACCATATACTGGTTTGAAAGTAGCAATCTTAAATGCATGGGGACGTTTAAGAACTTGGCAAGCACACATGGTTGCCCATGAACTTCCATACAAACAAATCTATTCTTACCTTGGAATTATGGAAGCCTTAAGTGGTGCTAGTGTGGACGTAAGCTTTATCAGCTTTGACGATATTATTAATGATGGAGTTCCAGAAGGTGTCGATGTCATCATCAACGCGGGAGATGCCGGTACTTCATTTAGCGGTGGAGAGGTTTGGAAGAATGAAACGCTCATTACACGTATTCGTGAATTCGTGTATAACGGCGGCGGATTTGTCGGAGTTGGGGAACCAACAGCCGTTCATCATCAAGGAAGATTCTTCCAACTTGGAGATATTTTGGGTGTTGAAAGAGAAATGGGATATAGCCTTTCAACAGATAAATACTTTACAAAAGAATTGAAAGAACACTTTATTATCGAAGATATTGAAGATGTTCATAAGATTGACTTTGGGGAAAATATTAAAAACGTGTATGGCTTAACGAGTGCAACAGAAGTACTTGAATTTAGCAATCCGAAAGTAAGCGCAGGTGGCGTCGAAGAAGGAATCGTTCTTCCAGCCAATGCCGAAGGAAAAGAATTCGGGGAAATCCATCTTGCAGCCAACCCTTACGGAAAAGGTCGTGGGGTTTACATCGCAGGACTTCCATACACACCAGAAAATACAAGATTATTAATGCGTGCGTTATTCTACGCAGCGAATAAAGAAAGTGAATTAACGAAATGGTATGCAAGCAATCCACTAGTGGAAGTACATGCTTATCCTGAAAAAGGAGTGTATGCAATCGTGAATAATACGAACGAATTGCAATCAACACTCGTTTATGATGGAGCAGGTGTATCAAGAACTGTGGAACTTGAGCCAAGCGAAATTAGATGGGAGAAGATATCATGAATCCTAAAGTGAAAATTTGGATCCGCGTCGTATTGATGTTGGTATTCTTATATGTAGTTATTTTGGGGCATCAGATGATTGGGAAAGAAGGCGTTGCAACAATGCTTGTTGGCTTAGCTGGATTACTTCTCTTGCTATGGGATTACAATCGTCCGTACTCTAAATCGATGAAGCGTTAATAAAACTTAACTAGGAACAGGGGCTTGTTTAGCAACAAGCCCCTGTTTCTTTGTGCATAGACACAATATTTAAAATATAAATAATGCAAACCAAAGGTTTGTGATTACTGCGATTCCTTGCAGATTCTTCTATAGTAGCTGTAAAAGGGGACCGGTTCGAGCCTGTAGTCTCTCACCTTTAAAGTTCAAAATGGGAGTAAGGGATAAATCCCCAACTCCCATTAATTCACCTTTAATCCTTTTTCCTTTTACTGCTACTATATGAATCTAGCAAGGATTCTCCGTAATCACAGTGCTTTTAAATATTGTGTTATGCAAAGGAAAAGGGAAGGAAGATGGAGGAGGGGAAAAGGGACCGGTTCGAGCCTGTAGTCTCTCACCTTCAAAGTTCAAAACAGGAGTTAGGGATAAATCCCTAACTCCTGTTAATTCATCTTTGATCCTTTTCCCATTACTGCTACTATAAGAACCCGACAAGTCTTTTCGTAATCACTGTGCTATTTTTAAATATTGTGTCTGTGCACGAAAAAGGGGGAGTAGAAATTGGTGAAATTTCTTATAGGAATTTGGTTTATTAAAAGATGAAAATATCGTATAATAGAAAAGAAATTGAAAGGAATGGGGGATAATATGAAAGGATTGTTTATCACGATGGAAGGTCCTGATGGCGCTGGGAAAACAACGGTCATCAACCAACTGATTCCTTTGTTACAAAAACACGTGCTCGTGGATATTGTTTCAACAAGAGAACCTGGTGGGAGTCGCATCGCTGAAGATATTCGAAAAGTCATTCTGGATGTGAACAACACCGAAATGGATGAGAGAACAGAAGCGATTTTATATGCAGCGGGTCGTCGCCAGCATTTAAAAGATCGTATCTTACCAAACTTAGAAAAAGGAAATATTGTTTTTTGTGATCGTTTTGTTGATAGCTCGTTGGTTTATCAAGGGGTTGCTCGTGGAATTGGTGTAGAAGAAGTTGCACAGTTAAATCGTTTTGCAACTGATGGCCTAGAACCAAGCACGACGCTTTACTTAGATGTGCCGGCTGAAGTTGGATTGGAACGTATTCATAAGGCAAGAGGGAACCGTCAGTTTGACCGCTTAGACCAAGAAGGCTTAAGTTTCCATACGATGGTTCGCAATGGGTATTTAGAGTTAGTAGAAAAATATCCGGAAAGAATTGTATCGATTGATGCGACAAAATCCATTGAAGAAGTAGTGGAAGAGTGCTTCCGCATTTTAGTGGAGCGTTACCCAAAATATTTTACAAAATAGGAGAATGAAATCATGAAATTATTAATTGCGATTGTACAAGATAAAGATGCACATTTATTAGGAGATGAGTTTGCACAAGCAAATATTCGCGCAACTCGTTTATCAACAACAGGTGGATTTTTACGCGCAGGAAACACTACTTTCATCATCGGGATTGAAGAAGAACGTGTACAAGAAGCGTTAGATATCATTAAAGAAAACTGCCAATCACGTGAACAAATGACTGTGCCACCAGTGCATATCGACAGCATGCTTGATAGCGCGCTAACAACTCCAGTTCCAGTTCGTGTAGGTGGAGCTACAGTATTCGTATTACCTGTAGACTCATTCTTCCGTTTCTAAGATGGAAAAGATGCAAGAAGCATTTATTCGTGCCATCGATAACGGTCAGTTGAGCCATGCCTATTTGTTTGAAGGAGCAAAGGGAATTGGAAAAGCGGAGATGGCCAAGGAAATCGCAAAGATGCTGAACTGCACGAAGCGAACAAAAGGCGAGCCTGCATGCGGCGAGTGTGAACACTGCACAAGAATTGACCATGGGAACTTCCCAGATTTTATCGTGGTAGAACCTGAAGGCACAACGGTGAAGGTGGACCAAATTCGTACGCTGAAATCGCAGTTAACGAAAACAGCGATGGAGTCGAGTGCGATTGTGTGTGTGATTCATGCAGTCGATACGTTGACACAAGGCGCTGCGAATAGCTTATTGAAGTTTCTAGAAGAACCGACAGGAAATATCCATTTCATTCTTCTAACAGAGCAACTCAGCAAGGTTCTGATTACGATTCAATCGCGCTGTCAGATTATTCGATTCCAATCAGATGCAGGAGAAAATATTGTTTCCATGCTGAAAGAACGAGGGGTTCCAAACGCAACGGCGCAATTATTATCTCAATTGACGAGTAATATTGACCAAGCAGTAGAGATGCTCGAGAGTGAAAGTTTTGGACAAATTCGTCAAGAAAGCTGGAATTGGTTTGTCCGCGTATTTACCAATCGTGCGATGGCCTTTGTGACGATTCAGTCCCAAGTGATGCCACTCTTAGCGACAAAGGCTGATAGTGAGCTGTTTTTAACCTTATTACAAATTTACATCCGTGATGCCTTGCTGTATGTACGAGGTGTCGAAGGAGCCATTATTCAAAGCGATAAACTCGCAACGATGAAGAGTTTTGCAAATCATCTCACCGTGAGTGAATGGATTAAAGAACATGAAAAAATGACCAACGCCATTGCCAAAGTAAGTGCCAACGTTGGAGTTCAAGCAGTATTAGAACAATGGGTATTAAAAATCCCAAAATAAGATAGGAGGTGCGTGAATGCCAAACAGACAATTGTATGATCGAATCGAACGGTTAACAAAACAAACTTTGTTGCAACTACATGAGCTCGAACAGATTTCTGAAGAGTTGCAAAAAGTGATCGAAGAGAATCATAATTTAACGATGGAAAATCGTCACTTGAAAGATCGTTTAGACGAGTTAGAGCCAAACACGCACACGAAGAAAGTGGCTAAAAAGAAAAAAAGAAGCCAATCCATCATCAACTTAGAAAATATCTACGACCAAGGATTCCATATTTGCAATTTATATTATGGAAAACGTAGAGAAAACGATGAAAGTTGTATGTTTTGTACAGAAATCTTGTATAGCGAAGATTAATGCATGAAAAGAGCAAGATTGTCATATAAAAAGCCAATAAAGTACTAAAAAGAGCCTGTCCATGGACGGGCTCTTTTGTTATAATAAAAGATGAAATCGTTTTATCTTTTTTGGGGGAAACAGTATGAATCAAAAACAATCAAAACCAAATGTCATCCTCATCGTAGTGGACCAAATGCGTGCGGATGCATTGTCCATTAACCGAAGTGATGACTTAGTAGTGACACCAACGATGGATATGATGGCCAGCATGGGATATAACTTTGAAAATGCCTACTCACCAGTGCCAAGTTGTGTGCCTGCTAGAGCCGCTCTTTTAACAGGGATGGACCAAGAGAAGTCCGGAAGAGTGGGATACGAAGATGAAGTGCCTTGGAACTACACGAATACACTTCCTCAAACATTCAAAGACTTAGGGTATCAAACAGAATGTATCGGGAAAATGCATGTGTATCCAAGCCGTAAGCGCATGGGATTTGACCATGTTCTCTTACACGATGGCTACTTACATGTCGACCGCAAATACAATAAAGCATACGGAGAAACGTTTGAACATTCGAGCGATTACTTGGATTGGATCAAACAAGAACTCGGCAGCGATGCAGATATTATCGATGATGGGGCAAACTGTAATTCATGGGATGTCCGTCCATTTGAACTTCCTGAGAAATACCATCCAACAAACTGGATTGTGAGCGAAAGTATTCGTTTCTTGAAGAGACGTGACCCAAGCGTTCCGTTCTTCTTGAAGATGTCGTTTGAAAAACCTCATGCGCCTCTCAATCCGCCGAAGTATTTCTATGATTTATACATGGATAAATTAGGGGACGTATCGGACTTGCATATTGGGAACTGGGAAGAACTCGAAGAGAAGATTCCAAGCCTCTATGCCAAACGCGGTAAGATTCCAGCGGACGCGCAAAAGAGAATGTTGGCAGCGTACTACGGTTTAATCACGCATATCGATAATCAATTAAGTCGCTTCTTAACAGCGGTTGAGGAATTTGATTTACTCGAAAACACGATTTTCTGGTTCGTGAGTGACCACGGGGATCAACTCGGAGAGCATTATTTATTCCGCAAAGGCTATCCTTACCAAGGAAGTATTAAGATTCCAGCGTTTATCTTCGACCCTGGTAACTTGATTGCGGGCACGAAGAAGAGCGTCACACAACTCGTGAAGATTCAAGACGTTTTCCCTTCACTTGTAGAGCTTGCGACAGGTGAAAAAGTTGAAACAGACGGTAAGAGCGTTCGCCAATTATTATTCGGCGAATTTGCAGGTTGGCGAAACGAATTCCACGGCGAACATAGCCTAGGTGAGGATTCGAGCCAATATATTTTAACAGATGAATGGAAATTTATTTGGTTCCCTGTCAAAGACGAGTATCAACTCTTCCATATGACAGAAGATCCAGAGGAGAAATGCAATTTAATTGCGGAAACGAAGTATACTTCTCTTGTGAACGAGTTCAAAGCGAAACTTGCTCGCATTTTACAAGACAGAGAAGAGGGCTTTGTGAGAGACGGGCAACTTTGCCAAGTACCATTAGAACGCATCGTTGCCACTCTAAAGAGAGGTCGATAGTATGAATTTTGTGCCTTTAAAATCTGGCATCTTTCAAATGGGAGATTCTCTTGGCCAAGGCTTTATCGAAGACCATGAGGCACCACCAGTCATGAAAAAGGTGCTTGCGTTTGAAATCGCGGATACGACCGTGACGAATCGTGAGTTTAAAGCCTTTATAGATGCGACAGGTTATACCACAACGGCAGAAACGATAGGAGATTCTTATGTGTTTCACCTATTCGTTGAGCCAGAAAAAAGAGCAGAGTATGGACATGTATCAGGCTCACCTTGGTGGCTTCTAGTGCCAGGTGCTTGTTGGAATCATCCAACAGGGCCCGAGTCTTCGATTGATGATGTGATGGACCATCCAGTGGTGCACGTATCTTTGCAGGATGCACTAGCTTATTGTGATTGGGCAAAGGTGAAATTGCCGACAGAAACGCAATGGGAATACGCAGCACGTGGTGGGACAACCACGCAATTTCCATGGGGAGATGACCTCGAAGAAGACGGAGAGTTTCATGCCAATACTTGGCAAGGGGATTTCCCAAATACGAATACGAAAGCAGACGGCTTTTTAGGAACGGCGCCCGTGAAGAGCTTCGAACCAAACGGATATGGGCTCTATCAAATGATTGGAAATGTCTGGGAATGGTGTTGTAACCATCGCGGAATTCCGTTTGAAGAAATCGAAGAAGACGCCTCTCGCCCGATTAATTTTGAATACGAATATGCGATTCGTGGGGGTTCCTTCTTATGCCATTGCTCATACTGCAACAGATATCGCGTCGCCGCTCGTAATGGCGCATTGTGGGACTCAACCTCGAGCCATTTAGGGTTTAGATGTGTCCGGAATCTTGGAGGTCGCTAATGCACATTATTATTTATAGTATCATCGTGCTTTGTGCGACGATGATTGG
>URWJ01000019.1 GCA_900551535.1 uncultured Granulicatella sp.
AGGCTTTAAAGTCTTCTGTTTTCTGTTGTACGTATGTTTTGAAATCAGGAGTCTTGAGACCTTTCCCTTTATATTGATCTTCGTAAATCTTGAGATAATCAAAACGATACTTCAATTCAACGGTCTTGTCTTTAATCGTCATTGTCATCTTGACACCATCTAAGTCATCCAACATATATGCAGCAGCGCGGCCCTCGATATTTGTTGCAAGGAATACCTTTTGCAGTGCCGATTGTTGTTCTGTCCACATCCAAGTTCCTTGAGGATCTTTAGTTAAATCTTGTGGAGCTTTAGGTCCTTGTTGTGTAGATGCCTGACAGCCTGCGATAAGCAGTAGGCTAGTAATGGCCAACAATCCTAACATCATCTTCTTAATTTTATTAAACATAAACGTGCCTCCTAAAGTTGGTTACTTTTATTTTATCATTAACTGGAATGATTATAAAGTGAAACTTTGAGCGTAATTTCTTTTGAAGCTTGCTAGGGGGAGACCTTAGGCTCAACCCGGTGTAGCAGTTATCATAACTATTATGAACCAAAGATTCTAGAGTATTTTAATAGGGCACTTATTAAGTAAATTAATACAAAAAAGGTTGGCACGAGTGCCAACCTTTGACTTTAAAATATTTATTTAGCTGTCTTATAGAAGTTGCGTAGACCAGAAACAATCCCTTCAACGAGTTTGTTTTGGTATTTGTCATCACTAATCTTCTTGTATTCAGGGCTATCGATGTAGCCAAGTTCTAATAGAACGGCTGGTTTAACTGTTTCACGAAGAACAGCGTAGTTAGACCCGTGAACACCGCGGTCGTTTGCACCAGCAACAGACACAACGGAATTATGAATGTTGTCGGCTAGACGTTTACTTTCGCTGAGGCGAGTAGGGTCGTCATGTGCCACTTTATTAATACGAGGCGTAATGCCTTCGTCTGGTTCGTAGATGTATGTTTCCACACCGCTACGGTTTGCTCCAGGAACGCCTGTTGCATTGAAGTGGATACTGATAAATACATCCGCATCCGTCTTGTTTACCATTTCAGAACGTTCAGTAACGTAGTCCACATACACATCTGAGTCGCGTGATGTTAAAACAGTGTAGCCAAGTTTTTCAAGCTCACTTCTAAGTTTACGATAAATCGACATGTTTAAATCTTTCTCGCGAAGTCCGTTGTAGACGGCACCTGGGTCACGTCCACCATGACCTGGGTCTAGGAAGACCACGTTTTTGTAGTTACCGTAGTTGACTGGAGCAGGAACTTCTGCAATCCATAAACCATTTTCTTGGAAGGCATGCTTTTTGCCATCGATGGTAACGATGTTTCTAGCATAAACACCGTCAGCTTGAAGATAGAAGTAACCAACGTAGTTTTTATCGTAAATCCATTCGTTTTCGGCCATCATACCGTCGCCTTTTACATAATAAGAACCAATCCATTTATTTGTATCGAGTTCGCCATATTTACGGAAGTGGTACCATTTGCCTTTGATTTGAAGCCATTGATTCTTCACATAAGAACCATCTTCTTTTAAATAGTACGTTGCTTTATAGTTTGGATCGTAAATGAATTCGCTCTTAGCCATATAGCCGCCAGCCTTCAAGTAGTAGTTACCTTTCCACTCGCGGCTTGCGTAAGTACCACCTGGCTTAATATAGAACCAGCTATTGTAGTTTCTGTCGAAAACCCATTCGTTATCGGCCATCGCACCGCTATCTTTTAAGAAATAGCTGCCGCTCCATTCGTGAGAGTACATCACACCATTATCGTGGAATGCGTACCAAACGCCACCGATTTTCTTCCAGTCGCCACGGAATACTTTTCCGCCAGAGAGGGCATAGTACCATTTACCACCTTGGTAGTTCCAGCCTGGACTAACGAGCATTCCTTCGATGTCCACAAGATAGCCATCTGGAGTAACGGTTGATTTTAACATCTTTCCATCTGCGCCAAAGTAGTACCAGCGGCCTCCGTGCCATTTCCATGTATTTGTAATTGGCTTACTGTCCACTTGGTAGTAAGTTTCGCCGTCTGCTTTTAGGATTCCTGTGTATTTTGGTTCTTCACCTGGCTTATACACATGGATATCGACGTCGTTTTTCGAATCTTTTGGAAGAGTCCCTTCCGCAGTCGTTGTTGTTTCTGTCGTTGGTTGAACCGTCGTCACTTCAACAGTCGTCGGTTGAGCAGTTGTTTCGGTTTGTGTCGTCTCAGCAGCAACCGCATGTGCCGAAAGGGCGAATAGGGCAGCCGTTAAGAGTGTGACTTTACCTGTAAGTTTCATAAAAACCTCCTTGGTTAAATTTTTCCTTTTTAAGTGTACCAAAAAAGGGTGGAACGCGCAATTTCCTAAAATAAAATTCACACTTTTGTCATAAGAATAAAATGGAACTGCAATAAACGAATCGCTTCAGGGAACTGAAATCGTGAATCTATGGGAAATCTGAAATTGGAACACTTGAACTCGTGAAGAAAAGCTAGTAGATGTGCTATAATCGGTTTTATGAAAACAACAGAACAACCAAACCAACCAAAAAATCAAATTATTAAAGGAACCTTGATGACGCTCTTTGCCGGGATTGCCTGGGGGATGAGTGGCGCATGCGGTCAATACTTGATGGCACACGGGATGGGCGTGCTTGCCTTGACTGACCTACGTCTCGTTATTTCCGGAGTCTGCTTGCTCACGATGAGCTACGCGTTCACCCGTGGCCAACTTGTCGCCTTCTTCAAGGAAAAGAAGAACTACGCTAAGATTACGCTCTTTGCATTTATCGGGCTCTTCATGAACCAGTTTACTTACCTTGAGGCGATTCACCTCAGTAATGCTGGAACCGCGACCGTCTTGCAGTACCTCTGCCCGGTCATTATTCTCGTGTACATGTGCTTAAAAAATCGCACGGCACCGACCGTGTCTGAAGTGATGTCGATTGTCCTAGCAATTCTGGGGACATTCATCATTGCCACACACGGGCAACTCAATCAACTGAGCGTGACACCACTCGGGCTCTTCTGGGGCATCTTTAGTGGCTTCACGTACGCCATTTACATCATGCTTCCGATTAAACTCATTCAAGAGTACGGAAGTCTTACGGTGATTGGAGTAGGGATGGTCATTGCCGGGGTGATTCTATTCCCGATGAGCGGCCTTACAACGCTGGACATCACATATAGCCTGGATATCATTGCTGCCCTCGTAGGCATTATCCTTATTGGAACGATTATCTCGTACACGATGTTTTTAAAAGGAACGAGCTATATCGGACCGGTGAAGAGTAGTTTGATTGCTGCCGTCGAACCGATTTCTGCGGTATTTTTCGCTTTCCTCATCATGAACGAGCAATTCTTTATGATTGACTTTGTCGGCATGGCGATGATTCTAGCAGCCGTGGTCCTCATCTCGGTCAAAGACTTGTTGAAAGAGCGCCGAAAGAGGGAACAAGGCGTCATTGATTAGAAACGAACCTTATAAACACTTGCAGGATAAAAACTACAGGTGTTTTTCTTTTGCGGAAAAAAGGACGAAGGAGCATTGAATGTACGAAAGTACAATCCAAGATATCTCAGTAGTCGTACCAATGAAATGCTTGGCCGAACTACTTGAAGTCGGCGAACTCTTTGCCTTCCTCGGAAGCGACGAAGCCAGTTCCTTCATAGGAAGACAAATCGTCATCGACGTCGGCAGCACCTTATTAGAAAGCATGAGTATGGGTACGAGAAAAAATTTAAATCTAAAAAACTTGAGGAGCCAATCGTTGAGTCTATGATTATTACAACAAAAAACGAATTAAAGTAAAATTAAAAGGACTTAATCCTGTACAATACAGAACTAAATACTTCGCTTTAATTAATTGTCTAACTTTTTTGGGTCAGTACATTGTTGCTTCATTTCTTTTATATTTAAAAATTGTCATAACAGGATTCATTTTATGACACATTTTTTTTGCCAAAATTTGAGTTTTTCTATCTAGATAAGTATTGTATGATAAATTCATCAAATAAGGAGTGCGTTTTTCAGGTGCTGGAAAACGTCATTCTAGAATAAAGGAGAAGAAAAATGTCAAACAAATCTTTTAAAGTGAGACTCCAAAAACTTGGAACAACACTTTCTAATATGGTCATGCCAAATATCCCAGCCTTAATCGCTTGGGGTGTCTTAACGGCATTAGTAATTCCAAACGGATACCTTCCAAATGAAGAGTTAAGTAAGATGGTATCCCCAATGTTAACTTACGTAATTCCGATTCTAATCGCGTTTACAGCTGGATTCAATGTATACGGACATCGTGGAGGTGTTGTCGGTGCTGTTGCTTCATTCGGGGCAGTCGCAGGAACTACAGTACCAATGATTATCGGTGCGATGATTATGGGGCCTCTTACAGCTTGGCTAATGAAGAAATTCGACCAAACAGTACAACCAAAAATCAAACCTGGTTTTGAAATGTTAGTCAATAACTTCTCTGCAGGTTTCCTTGCATTCGGTATGATGCTTGTTGCTTTCTATTCAGTTGGACCAGTTGTTGCGAACTTAACAACATTAGTAGGACAAGGGGTAGATGCATTAGTTACTGTTAAATTATTACCATTAGCAAACATCATTATTGAACCAGCTAAAATCTTATTCTTAAACAATGCGTTAAACCACGGAATCTTTACTCCAATTGGAACACAACAAGTGGTAGATGCCGGTAAATCAATCCTATTCTTACTTGAAGCTAACCCTGGACCAGGTCTTGGTATCTTACTTGCTTTTGCGTTCTTCGGAAAAGGTTCTGCAAAATCATCTTCATGGGGTGCAATGTTAATTCACTTCGTCGGTGGGATTCATGAAATTTACTTCCCATACGTAATGATGAAACCAGCAATGTTCCTTGCTGTTATCGCAGGTGGTGTATCTGGTACATTCACATTCCAATTATTAGGAGCAGGATTAACTTCAGCTGCTTCACCAGGTTCAATCATCGCAATCTTAGGAATGGCTCCTAAAGGGTTCATGCCTCACTTAGTTGTATTAGCCGGTGTATTAGTAGCTGCTGCCGTATCATTTGTAGTAGGTTCATTCATCTTAAAACTCGACAATTCAGAAGAAGGATCACTTGAAGCTGCTCAAGCGGCTACTACAGCTGCAAAAGCACAAGCAAAAGGACAAGCTGTTGCTGCTTCACCTGAGTTTTCAACAATCTCTACTGATTCAGTAAAACGTATTATCTTTGCATGTGACGCTGGAATGGGAAGTTCAGCAATGGGAGCTTCACTTCTTCGTAACAAAATTCAAAAAGCAGGTTTTGAAAATATTCCTGTTACAAACCAAGCTATCTCAACACTTGAAGATACAGATTACACATTAATTGTCACTCAAGAAGAATTAGCAGACCGCGCTGCACAACGTACACCAAGAGCTATTCACGTAGCCGTTGATAACTTCTTAACATCACCAAAATACGATGAAATCGTAGCACAATTAACAAATGGAACCGTTCACTCAGCTGAAACAGCTGCACCAGCACAAGAAGATGCAGCAGTTGACTTAAACTTTGTCGACGAAGTTGTCTTTGCTTATGACAAAGCGGAAGGATCTGCAACAATGGGTCGTGAAACATTACAATCTATCTTCCGTTCAAATGATGTGAAGATTCCAGTTGTGACAGTTCCACTTGATCAATTAGCAGAACATAATGCTAAAAATATCTTGGTTGTTACAACGATTGCACAACAATCACAAGTACAAGAAGCTGCACCAAATGCGCAATTATTAGTAGTCGACAGTGTTGTAACAACACCAGAATATGATAAATTAATTGCTCGCATGCACAAATAATTAAAGGTTTTCTCGATAAAAGAGTATAATGAAGATATGTTATTTACAAATCGAGAAGAACAATTGATTAAAGCCTTTCTGGAACTCGGAAAGCTTTCCGTAAAAGAAATGATGGAACTCTTAAAGGTTTCAACAAGAACGGTTTATCGGACCATCTCTGATTTAACCATTAGCTTGGAACCTTTAGGCATCCAACTAATTAAAGAGGGGAAAAAATATTATCTAGAAGGAGACTTGCAACGCTTAGAGGGTGAGACTATCACGATGAGCAGCACCCCGACAGATCGATTATTACACCTCACATATCTCTTACTTAGTGAAGAGAGCCCTATTACGAATGAGGTGCTCCAAGAGCGCCTCTTCGTTTCAAATGTAACGATTATTCAGGATATTGCACTGATTGAGAAGCGATTAGCACATTTCAATCTGACACTCAACCGCCAAAAAGGATATATGATTCAAGGAGATGATTGGCAAAAGAGGAGAGTGTTAGCAATCGTCCTGTCTAATGCTATTTCTATACAGGAATTGGCGAACGGGCAATGGGAAGGATTTAGTCATTTAGAAAAGAATACAGTTGCCGTATGCAAAAAGGCCTTAGAAGGGCAAAGTACCGCTCTTGGACCATTAGATCCAAAAATCAAGGAGTTCTTAACCTTTTTATTAGCATTAGCGGATAATCGGTTAAGCCCCAAAACGATTAGTGGCATCTCCAAAGACGCTCTCACCATTTCGAAAACGCTCTTTAAGGAGCTTAGTGATGAAGCATCATCACGTTTTTATAATATACAAGAGATCGTGTCGTTTGCCAAAATCATCGATGAAACGGTACTAAAGAGACAGGAAGTTCCTCTTTATCGCGAACGCTTTGATAGTGAATTCTACTACAGCGTCAGCCAATTAATCGATAGCGTTTCGCGTTTTACGAAGATTGATTTTATTCGAGATAAAGCTCTCTTTACGTTTCTCTTTCATCATCTAAAGCTAGCCTTAGCCGTACCGGTTTTATACCCAGAAGGTTCGTCTTATCATGTGGCGTCTCTAGTCACCAAGAAAAATGAGTATCTGAATGATATCGTCAGCCTCGTTGTTCGCGATATCTTCCCAAGTTATCTGAACAGTGAGTATGAACATTCTCTCATTACGTTGCATTTTGCTTCGAGTCTAAGAAGAAGTCCGGATATCTATCCGATTCGCGTATTACTTGTGACGGATGAACGACCACTCATGACGAACTTACTGATTACAAAAATGCAAAGTATTGCACCGTTCGTGGGACAAATCAAGGTGGTCTCCAGTAGTGAGCTCGAGGGGATTGAGCTTCAAGCTTTTGATTACACATTGTCGACAAAGCCAGTGGTAGGCTATCAGTTTGATACCATTTCTGCCTTTCCTTCTGCTAAGGAAATCCTGGAATTACAAGAGTGCTTACAACGCGTCCAAGAAAATATCACAGTTCGCCGAACGGAACGTCCTGTTGAAACAATTGCGTTTGATTTACAGGCGTACCTACAAGCTTCGAGTCAGCTGTTAAAGAATTTCCGCTTGATGCACGTTCAGAATACAGAGACCTTTGAGAAGACCGTCTTCCAACTCATCCAGAACTTACAGCTAGTGAATGGAGCGGACTATTTGGCGGATAAGTTACTGAGACGCTTTGAAGAGAGTCCACTTGCGATTCCTAATACGAACCTGGCACTGCTGCATACACAGTCGCATACAGTTTTAGAAAGTCACTTTGTCGTTATCGACTTAGAACAAGCTGTTGAAGCCAAATCCATGACGCACGGCAGGGAACAGGTTAAACGAATTCTAGTGATGTTAACGAAATTGGATGAGAGTGAAGAAGTGAGAAACTTGATGACAGCGATTAGCCAGTCCATTCTTGAAAATAATCTCTATACTGAAATCTATCGTACGGGGAATCAAGAAATCATCTATCACTTATTGAATACCATATTCAACGAAAAAATTAAGAAATTGGAGAATTAACCATGGAATTTCAGGAAAAACTAATTAAATTGAATCAAGCTTTTGAGAACAAAGAAGAAGCCATTCGTTACTGTGGACGCTTGCTTGTTGAAGCAGGCCATGTCAATGAAGCCTATGTGGACGCAATGGTTCAAAGAGATGCAGACTTATCTGTTTATATGGGAAACTTCATTGCAATTCCACATGGAACAGATGCAGCTAAAAAAGAAGTGAATTCTTCAGGAGTTGCGATTGTTCAAGTTCCTCGAGGAGTGAACTTCGGAACGCAAGAAGATCCAAAAGTCGTGACCGTATTATTCGGAATTGCTGGACTTGGAGACGAACACTTAGAAATCATCCAAAAAATCTCAATCTTCTGTGCAGACGTGGATAACGTTGTGAAATTAGCGGATGCACAATCGGTTGAAGAAGTTATTCGCTTATTAAATAATGTAGAGTAAGGAGTCATCAAATATGAAAAATGCAGTACATTTTGGCGCAGGAAATATTGGCCGTGGATTTATCGGAGAATTGTTATTTGAAAATCACTTTTCAATCACATTCGTTGACGTCAACGAAAGAATCATTGACGCCTTAAATGAACGTGGTGCTTACGAAATCGAGATTGCTGAAGAAGGACAACGCCATATTGCCGTATCGAACGTGCGTGGAATTAATAATGCTAAGAATCCAGAAGCAGTCGTAGAAGCCGTTGCTAAGGCAGACTTAGTGACAACAGCCATCGGACCAAATATCTTACCATTCATTGCAGAACTTATCGCAAAAGGAATTGAACAACGCCGTGTTAGTGGAAATACAACTCCAGTTGATGTTCTAGCATGTGAAAACATGATTGGCGGTTCTCAATTCTTATACGAAGAAGTCAAAAAATACTTAAGTGAAGAAGGCCTTGCCTATGCGGAAGAATTTGTCGGCTTCCCGAATGCAGCTGTAGACCGTATCGTTCCAGCGCAAACGCATGAAGACCCACTCTTTGTGGTGGTGGAACCTTTCAATGAATGGGTGGTTGAAACAAGCCGTATGAAAAACCCATCTCTTCAATTAGAAGGAGTACATTACGAAGAAGATCTTGAACCATTCATCGAAAGAAAATTATTCTCAGTGAACTCAGGACATGCGACTTCAGCATATACAGGCGCACACTACGGTTCTAAGACAATCCTTGAAGCTCTTCAAAATCCAACTGTAAAAGAAAATGTAGAAGCCGTTCTTGCAGAAATCAGAAGTCTTCTTATCGCTAAATGGGGCTTTGACGAACAAGCCTTAAAAGACTACCATAAAGTCATTATTAGTCGTTTCGAAAATCCATTTATCGTGGATGACGTTACTCGTGTGGCAAGAACACCAATTCGTAAATTAGGATATGACGAACGCTTCATCCGTCCTATCCGTGAATTACGTGAACGTGGACTTTCATATGACAACCTATTAAAGACTGTTGCGTATGTCTTTGATTATAAAGATGATAGCGATCAACAATCCGTTGAGTTGCAAGCATTGCTCGCACAAAAACCTCTTGCGGAAGTTGTCAAAGAAGTGACAGGAGTGAGTGAAGAAGCGCTCGTTTCTCAAATTGTAGCTTCTGTTGAACAAGTCGTATCTTTCTAATAGAATCACCATTCATATAACAAATAAAGGAATCAAGTGCATCACTGCTTGATTCCTTCTTTTATTACTAGGAATATCATTTCTGATTTAGGGATGAAATATGATATACTAGTAGCTATTCTTAGAGGTCGGAGGACGTATCATTGTCTTATTTAATGGAAATTTTACCAAGCTTATTACACGGAGCAGTGACGACATTAGAAGTGTTCGCACTCGTGCTCATCTTCTCGATTCCGCTGGGCATTCTCATTGCCTTTGCGATGCAACTGAAATGGAAGCCACTTAACTGGTTCATCCACATCTACATCTGGGTGATGAGAGGGACGCCTCTGTTATTACAACTCATTTTTATTTATTACGTCTTGCCAAGTGTCGGCATTCGTCTAGACCGACTACCGGCAGCGCTCATTGCCTTCACGCTCAACTATGCAGCGTACTTTGCGGAGATTTTCCGCGGAGGGATCGATACGATTCCAAAAGGGCAGTATGAGGCGGCGAAAGTGTTGAAATTCACGCCGGGAGCAACGATTCGCTATATCGTTCTTCCACAGGTGACGAAGATTGTCTTGCCAAGTGTCTTCAATGAAATCATGAGCCTTGTCAAAGATACGTCCCTTGTATACGCGCTTGGAATCTCAGACCTGATTTTGGCCAGCCGTACCGCAGCTAACCGCGACGCGAGCCTCGTTCCGATGTTTCTAGCAGGAGCGATTTACCTGATTGTTATCGGGGTTGTGACGCTTGTGGCTAAACGCATTGAAAAGAAATTCAGTTATTATAAATAGGAGGACAAGCAGATGTTAGAATTACGCAATATTCATAAACGTTTCGGCGATAAACAAATCTTGTCCGATTTCAATTTAACTATTCACGAAGGGAAAATCTTGGCCATCGTTGGACCTTCAGGAGGCGGGAAAACAACCTTGCTTCGTATGCTAGCAGGCCTCGAAAAAATCGATTCTGGCGAAGTATTCTATAACGGGGAATCCTTAGCGCTCGACGAACTCACAAAGCGCCAACTGCTTGGATTCGTGTTCCAAGACTTCCAATTATTCCCACATTTATCCGTGTTAGAAAACTTAACGATTTCACCGGTGAAGATGAACGGCATGCCTCAAGAAGAAGCAAATTCGAAGGCACGCGCACTCTTAGAACGCCTCGGCCTTTCTGGACACGAGGACGCGTTCCCGTATTCACTCTCAGGCGGACAAAAACAACGGGTGGCTTTGGCACGTGCGATGATGATTGACCCTGAAATCATCGGCTACGACGAACCAACGTCAGCGCTCGACCCAGCCCTTCGCCTAGAAGTTGAGAAGTTAATCCTCCAAAACAAAGAACTCGGAATGACGCAAATCGTCGTCACCCACGATTTAACTTTTGCCGAAAACATCGCGGACGAATTATTGACGTTTGGACCGAAATAGGAGGCCGCTATGAAGAAACGAAAAGGAATCCTAGGACTTTTGACGCTTGTAGGGATGGCAGTAATGAGTCTTGCAGGCTGTACGCAACTCGCTAGCAATCCCAAAGTCGATAACTGGGATAAATACCAACAGCAAAAGAGCATCACGGTCGGATTCGATAATACCTTTGTTCCGATGGGATTCGAGGAGAAAAATGGCAACTATGTAGGCTTTGATATCGAACTCGCCAAGTACGTGTCGAAGAAACTGGGCATCACGGTTCACTTCCAACCGATTGACTGGGACATGAAGGAGACCGAACTCCAAAACGGCACGATTGACGCTATCTGGAATGGGTATTCGGCCACAGACGAACGCCGCGAGAAAGTCGCCTTCACGATTCCCTATATGCAAAATACGCAAATCTTAGTCGTGAAGAAAACGAGTGGCATTCACTCCGTAGAAGATATGACGGGAAAAGTCCTTGGCGCACAAAATGGATCTTCAGGGATGTTGGATTTTGAAGAACATCCAGAAGTCTTGAAGAACCGTGTCAAAGGCGGAGACGCCGACCAATACCAAAGCGTGAACGAGGCCATTATCGACTTGAAGAATGACCGTATCGACGCCTTACTCATCGACCGTGTCTATGCGGACTACTACCTCACCACAGAAGGCATCGCCGACGAGTACGACACCATTCCTTCAGGATTCGAGAGTGAGTCCTTTGCGGTAGGGGTACGACCTGCCGACAAGAAGCTACTCGAAGCGCTAAACCAAGCCTTCAAGGAACTCTATCAAGAAGGCATCTTCCAACAAATTAGCCAAAAGTGGTTTGGTGAGGATGTCGCAACGCCTGAAGTTAAAGGGCAAGAATAACAATTGAAACGAAAACCATCGCTGGACGGAAGGCACGCCTTCTGGAAGGCGATTTTTTCGTTTGTAAAATGTATAAAAAATCACATAATACGAATATTTCCAGAAGAAAACGTTAAATAACAGAATGTCGCCTTGATAAACATTGAGCAAAGGAGTACACTTAAAGTGCAAACAGTAACAGGCGCCGTTACCAATTGTACAAAAATATAAAGAAGGGATTTATGTGTCAACCAAAGAAAATAATAATGGATTACAGAAAAGTTTAAAAATCGTATTTGTTTACACCGTCGCAACAGGATCAATTTTCACATTTGTCAGTTATTGGGATTCAGTTTTTTATAATTATTGTGGGCCAGGTACATTTTTAGCTTTTGCACTGATGACACTGGCCATTCTCCCAATCGCGCTTGTTTATAGTGAAATTTCACCACTGTTCAAAACGGCGGGTGGGGAACTCATCTACAACACGGTCGGCATTAATAAGCATGCCGGGTTCTTAGCCTCGTGGTTAATTATGGCCGCCTGGATATCCGTTCCACCGGCTGTAGTAATGGCCATCGCCACCTTTATTAGTCGAACATTTGGGCTAGCCCTCAGTTTCAACAATATCATGATGATTGCCATCGTGATTCTATTGTTTGTATTCGTGTTGAGCTTGCAGGACGTTCAGATGCTCGTTAAAGCACAGGCGTTCTTCTTGTTCGCCAATATTACAACAACGATTATTACAGGCATCCTCTTACTCACGTCCGGACATTGGAACATTAGTAATTTTTCAAATCTATTCCAATCAAATGTGGATAGTACCTTTATTATTCCGGGCTGGATTATCGGGATGGCGCTTCTTATCACACCATACTTCGGTTTTGAGACCGTTCCGCAAATGGTGGAAGAAGGGGACTTCCCAATCTCGAATACCAAGAAAGCCATCTGTGGTTCTGTTCTTACTTGTGGAATCATCTATACGTTTTTCTTCTTCTGCGTGGCCGGGCTCGATACCTTCGATAATCTTCTAGCAAATGATGCGTCAAACGGCTTTATGTCGATTATTGCCATGGAGAAAATTTTAGGATGGAAAGTATGGCCACTCATCTATGGATGCATTTCGATTTTACTTGGAATGCTTGCATCCATCTTAGGATTCTGGATGTCAACAGTACGGATGTTGTACTCAATGGGTAAGAACAACTTCCTTCCACAAGCCTTTATGAAACTCAACCGTCACCAACAACCAATTTTACCGAATATCTTCCTACTCGTGATTAGCTTAATCTTTATTCTGTTGCAAAATGCGACGACCTTCATGAATGACTTCTTCAACTTGATGTCATTTGGCTGTGCCTGCGCGTACGCCTTAACCATGATTTCCGCAGTCCGCATCCGCAACAAGCATCCTGAGTGGTATGTCAATAATAAAAATACGGTCAAAGGTGGAAATGCGTTACGGATTATGGCCATGGTAATTATGCTTGCCATCGCATTCTTCTGTACACTTGGACAAGGAATCGGTTCTTGGATTTCATTTGCCGTGTACATGGGAGTCGGTGTATGCATCTGGTTATGGATGGTCCTTATTCGTTGGAAACATGTCAAAGTCACTATTGAAACCCCTGATGGAGAAAAAGAATATTAAAGGAGAGAAAACCATGAAAAAATTAGAAGGAAAAGTAGCACTCATCACTGGAGCAGCCGTTGGACTCGGAAAGGGAATCGCAACGGTCTATGCCAAATACGGCGCTAAGATGTGCCTTGTCGACTTATTACCAGAAGTCGAAGAAACGGCCAAAGAATTAAGAGAAACCTACGGCGCCCAAATCGTCACTTATGTCGGAGATGTCTCAAACAAAGAGCATATGAAAGAAGCAGCCAAGAAGGCAAAAGACGCCTTCGGGGAAGTGAATGTTGCTTGTTGTAACGCTGGGGTTTGTCGCTTAGCTCCATTTGAAGAAATGAGCGATGAAATGCGCGACTTCCATATCGATGTGAATATTAAGGGCGTATGGAATAGCTGTCAAGCGGTCATCCCATATATGCTGGAACAAGGTGGCGGTAGCATCGTCATTGCTTCATCCGTTACAGGGGATATCGTAGCCGATGCCGGAGAAGCTGCCTACGCCATGACAAAAGCAGCGCTCGTGGGCTTAACGAAATGCTTGGCCGTCGAATACGCAGACCGTCATATCCGCGTGAACTGCTCACAACTCGGATATGCACGTACACCAATGGTTGAAAAGATGGCGATTGAATCGAACCCAGATAACCCAGAAAGTGCCATCCAAGACATCGCAGTAGGCGTGCCAATGAAACGCTTGGCAGACCCACTTGAAGTCGGCGAACTCTTCGCCTTTCTCGGAAGCGACGAAGCCAGCTACCTCACAGGAAGCCAAATCGTCATCGATGGCGGCAGCACCTTACCAGAAACTATGAGTATCGGGACGAATTAAAGAAAATCAATTTTGAAAGAAATAATCACCAGTTTTACCTGGTGGTTATTTTTTTTATTTAAGTTGATGTAGTTTTCATGTACAATAAAACTACAATAAGGGAGATAAGTGTATGGGACAAGAACTGTTTAATTATGACAACACAAATTTAGAAGAAGTAATCCAGTATTCTGAAAAAATCCTAAATCGAAAATTCTCAGACATTTTAAAAGAATATGATGAGGCGGATTATAAGACTTACGAGGATTATCAAAATCAAGAAGCCAATGAGTATGAGAAAAAAGAGATAAAGCCTAGCTCAAAAGGGCAGTATGGGAATTATATTGAACGCTATTATTTTGGATACCAACCGAATAGTAACGCTGCAGCTGATTTTGAAGAAATCGGTGTAGAGCTTAAGGTGACGCCATTTAAAGTCAATAAGAATGGAACCATTTCTGCAAAGGAGCGTCTAGTCTTAACGATTATTAATTACTTCGAAGAGAATTTGGACGATTTCTATCAATCTCATTTGTGGAAAAAATGCTCCAAAATGCTTTTATTATTTTATAATGGTTTGATTCCTGAACAAACACTTTATGATTATATGATTGAAAAAGTGTTCCTGTTTGAATGGTTCGAGGAAGATATGAATGTCATTTTAGATGACTATGCACGGATTACTCAGAAAATTAAAGAAGGAAGAGCACACGAATTGTCTGAGTCCGATGGCAACTATTTATCAACTTGTACCAAAGGAGCCGGTAAAGGCAAAGATTGGAAAAAACAACCTTTTAGTGATGTTTTGGCGAAACAACGTGCCTGGGAATTAAAGTCTAGTTACATGACATATTTGATTAATCATAAAATCTTTGCTAGTCATGAACAAGAGAGCGTGTTAGCTACTGCTAAAGGAACGAAGAAACCTTTTACTCAACTCATTGAAGAGAAGATTTTGAAGTATAAAGGATGGAAAGCCGAAGACTTATATGATGCGTTCGATGTTCCTATTCGTTCAAAATCTAAAAATAGTTTACTCATCAGAAAAATGATTGGACTGACTGGAGATATTGAAAATACACAAGAGTTTCAAAAAGCCAATATGAATCTGAGAGTCATTCGAGTGAATAAGGATGACCTGCCTAAAGAAGACTCTCCGTTTAAGGTTTATGATTTTATCGAGTTAGCACAAAATGATAATTGGGAAGAGTCTCATGTTTTCCAAGAGATTTGTGATAAACGTTATATGTTTGTCGTATTTAAGGAAGAAGCCCCAGGAGAGTATATTTTGAACCAAGTGAAGTTCTGGGGATTCCCTGAACGCTTATTGGATGAAGCACAACGCGTATGGAATGAAACACGTACCATTATTAATGACGGGGTACAGTTAACACAGTCCGATAAGGGAGTATCGACTAATTTCCCTCAGAGTCAAGTGAATCCATTCTTATTTACAAAAATTCATGCTTCAAATTCTTATTACGAGATTGAAAAAGATGTCTTTGTCGGAAAAGGGAAGCTTTCAGATACGAATCCATTGCCCGATGGACGAAGAATTACGAAGCATTCATTTTGGATGCCTAAGAAGTTCCTACAAGAAATTTTACGTGGTGAGTGGGATTAGCAAATCAGTTGATCAAATATTGAATTCATGATATAGTAATAGAGAAATTTTGGATGAAAATGAAAGAGGTAATCATGTCAAAACTTAAAGTATTCTCAATGTTTGATGGCGTTGGGGGATTTATCGTTGGTCTTCATGAGGCTAACAAAAAATTGAATAAAAAATTTTTCCAAGTAACTGATACGAATCAATTTGAACCTAGTAGAAAAGCGCAAGATGCGTTTGAAGTTGGAGTATACAACTACCCAAAAATCAATCATAGTAATGAAGACATCATGCAAGTTTCATCAGAGTATTTTGATGAAATGAAGGCAAATGGTGTGAATATGATTGTCGGCGGATTTCCATGTCAAGATTACTCAGTAGCGCGCAGTAAAAAGCACGAAATGGGTATCGAAGGTAAAAAAGGGGTTCTTTTCTGGGAGATTATTCGCGCGGTGAATCATATCAAACCAGAATATCTTATTCTTGAAAATGTGGACCGACTATTGAAATCACCGTCTAAACAACGTGGACGTGATTTTGCGATTATGCTCGGAGCATTCAATCAATTGGGGTATACCGTTGAATGGCGTGTGATTAATGCGGCAGATTATGGAGCACCTCAAAGACGTCGTCGCGTGTTCTTCTTTATTTATAAAAATGACTCAGCTTTTGCCAAGAAACATGGTATTAAAGATTTATCACCAGAATCATTCGAGTCATATATTTATAAAAAAGGTCTTTTTGCAACGCAGTTTCCAGTAGAAAATAGTGCGAATAAGAATCGTGTTTATACAGAAAAACTTAGTGAACTAGATGCGCATTCTGAAGAGTATATTGTAGATATTTCGAATAACTTTACTGGAAAAGTTTGGAACACAGGTTTGATGAAAGATGGTATTTATTACACCATTGATACAACTCCTGTATTCGAAAAAGCAATGACTTTAGGAGAAGTAGTTCAAAAGGCTAAAGAGTATTATGTTGAAAAACATGGTGAGGAAGCTTATCAAGAATATATTCAAAACTATGTAATTCAGGACGAAGATAAGATTAAGAAATTCCAATATTTGCGTGGACCAAAGAAAATTGAGCGAACGACAGAAGAAGGATTTACTTATATCTTCTCTGAAGGTGGAATGAGCGAAACGGATGACCTTTCATTACCAGGACGTACAATGCTTACAAGTGAGGGGAGTGTGAACCGTTCAACGCACTTCTTAAAAGAAGGAAATCAGTTCCGACTATTAACTCCAAACGAAGCAGAGTTATTACAATGTTTCCCTTGTGATTGGACAAAATACAAGAAACTATCCGATGGGACAGTGAGCGAAGTGAACGATCGTATGCGTTATTTCTTTATGGGGAATGCGCTAGTTACGTCCATTGTGGAACGTATCGGTATCGGAATGGCAAAAATGATTTAATCCCAAATAA
>URWJ01000020.1 GCA_900551535.1 uncultured Granulicatella sp.
TTGATAAAGTACCGTACAAGTTGAACGCTTCTCTTGAAAACTCATCTTCGAAAGTGCGTCCGTAAATAGACTCGCCACCCATACCTGTTCCAGTTGGGTCGCCACCTTGAATCATGAAGTCTTCAATGACACGGTGGAAAATTACTCCATCATAATATCCATTTTTTGCATGTGTTACGAAATTCTCCACTGTTTTAGGCGCTACTTCAGGGAATAATTCCAATGTGAAATCTCCTAGATTCGTATGCACAGTCACGAGTGGATTCTTTTCATTCACTTTATTCAATTGTGGAAATTGACTCATTTTTCCATCTCCTTTTAATTCATACTGATGATTACTCATCTACCATCTTCTATTAAACCACAAAAGGCAAACGGGTGCAATTTAGCATCCTTATCCACCTTAATAAAAAAATAAAGAATATCTATAAATTTTCCTTAGTGATTTTCATGGTTTCGTGGTATAGTATTTGAGTATAGAAAAAAGAAAGAGTGAAAGTTTAATGACAATATTTCAAAATTATCCATTAATCGCTTCAATTTGCTCGATTCTATTTGCACAATTTGTTAAATTCCCGATTGCACTCTTCTCAAAGAAAGATGGTGCACACGTTTCGTTAGTAACTAGTACAGGTGGAATGCCAAGTTCTCACTCTGCTGCAGTTAGCTCGCTGATTACAGCGCTTATTATTGAATACGGATTTGCTTCTCCACTCGTTGCAATCGCAACAACGTTCGGTTTAATCGTTATGTTCGATGCCATGGCCGTTCGTCGTCAAAGTGGTGAACAAGGAATTCTCCTACAAAAATTATACGAAGAACAAATACGTGAAGAATCAAGCGCATTAAAGCATGTTGAAATCGAATCTGAAGACGATCCAATTGATCTCTTTGACACAGAAGAAAACAAAAAATTAATTATCAAAAAATATCTAGGTCACAAACCCATCGAGGTGTTCGCCGGTGTACTAACTGGTATCGCAATGGCCTTTATTTTAAGAATCTTCTATTAATCGGAGGTACAAAGTGACACAAGAAATTGTTGATATTATTATTATCGGCGGTGGGCCTGTTGGGCTTTTCACCGCCTTTTACGCGGGCTTACGTCAAGCGTCTGTTAAAATTATCGAAACTTTGCCCCAATTAGGTGGGCAACCAGGAATGCTTTATCCTGAAAAAATGATTTACGACATTCCTGCCTTCCCAGAAATTACAGCTGGAGATTTAATCGAGAACTTGAAAAAACAGCTTGAACGTTTCCCAGAAACTCAGTTCTGCTTAGAAGAAGAAGCACTCGAATTAAACAAAACAGACTTTGGATATGAGCTTGTGACTTCTAAACAAACGCACTACGCAAAAACAGTGATTATCGCTTGTGGGAACGGCGCTTTCCGTCCACGTAAACTCGATGTAGAAAATGCTGAAACTTATGAGAACAGCAACCTGCACTACTTCGTAACGAACTTAGAGCGATTCCGCGACCGTACCGTAGCTATCTGCGGTGGTGGCGACTCTGCGGTAGACTGGGCACTTGCCTTAGAACCAATCGCAAAGAAAGTGACGATTGTTCACCGTCGCCCACAGTTCCGTGCACAAGAACATAGCGTGAAACAACTAGAAGAATCAAGCGTTGAAATCTTAACACCTTATCTTCCAGACCAAATTATTGGCGATTGTAAAACTATTCAATCCGTTGTATTGAAACATGCGAAAGGCGAAGATCAAATCAAACTTCCTGTTGATGACTTTATCGTGAACTATGGCTTCTCTTCTTCTATTGGAGGAATGAAGAACTGGGGATTCGAGGTTCAGCGCAACACTATCGTGACAAATAGCCAAATGGAGACGACTCTTCCTGGCGTCTTTGCCGTTGGAGATATCGCAACATACGAAGGCAAGGTTAAAATCATTGCGACAGGATTTGGTGAAGCTCCTGTTGCCATTAATGCTGCGATGACGTATGTGAATCCAAATAGCCGTCCGAGCACGATTCATAGTTCATCCATGTTCTAACCGTTTACAAAATTTCAAAAAGAACGCTCAATTCATTTGGGCGTTCTTTGTATTTTGTGTTAAAATAAAAAGCTACTCTTTTTAAAAGGGTTTCATAATTTGTTAAAAGGAGGATTTTTCAGATGAAAAGCCCAAAAGAATTACACGAACGCTGTTTAGAATTACTATCTGAGCGTGGTGTAGAATTAGAACAAATTGCTGAATTAGTTTATTTCTTACAAGAAAGATATGTACCAGGATTAACGAAAGAAGAATGCTTATTAAACGTTACTAGCGTATTGAAGAAACGCGAAGTTCAAAACGCCGTTATCACAGGTATCGAAATGGATAAATTAGCAGAAGAAAAGAAATTACATCCATTATTAAACGATGTCTTATCTGAAGATGAGCCTTTATATGGTGTCGATGAAATCTTAGCTTTATCGATCGTAAATGTATATGGTTCTATCGGATTTACAAACTATGGTTATATCGATAAAGTAAAACCGGGAATTCTTAAAAACTTAGATGACAAATCAACTGGTAAAGTAAACATCTTCTTAGATGACCTAGTTGGTGCTATTGCAGCCGCTGCCGCAAGCCGTCTAGCGCACAGCATTCCAGCAAAAGAAGAATTAGACTAATCATGCAAAAAGGATGAAGCAAAACGCTTCATCCTTTTCTAAATTTATCGAGTGATACCTTATACGGTATCACTTGATTTTTTTATTCTCCTAAAACGAGTCCAGCAAATTCTTCAGCAGTAACTGCACCAAAGTAGTTGCTTAAATCGATGGCACTTAAGACTTCCACTAAGTCTTCTTTCACCATACGAACTCCTTTAAGTTTTTCTTCGACTTCTTGTACATTTCCTTTTGCAAAGAAATCTCCATAAATACGGCAATTTGAAATTCTACCTTGCACCACTTCTAAGTAGCATTGAATTGTTCCGCATGCAAAACGTCCATCACGGTAATCACTATATTGTGGAGACTGACCATAATTCCATTCCCAGTTTTTATATTTAGAAGCTGTCAGTTCATCGATTGCTTTCCAATCTTCTTCCGTTAACACATAACGTTTCGCTTCATCAATCGAGTTAATTCCTAAAATCTTACATGTGATTAAGTTTTTGAATTCATCTACCGTCACGTTTTGATATTCTGGAGCTAGGTACGGACGAATACTTCCCACACGTGCACGGACCGATTGAATCCCTTTCGATTGTAATTTCTTCTTGTTTGGATTCAAGACTTTTTCCATCGCATCATAGTCCACGTCTAATAAGAGCGAGAATCCACCGTATACACGACCGTTACTGATGGTCATGGCCGCACCGGATACTTTTTTACCTTCAATCGTTAAATCGTTACGACCTGTTTGTTCAACGGCTGTCGCGCCGAGTTCGTGTAAGGCTTTAATCGCTGGTTCATACGTTCTCTTGAAATCTCCGAAGATTCCATTGTCTTGGATTAAGTAGCACACATTCACAGCACCAGAATCCACGTATACGGCACCGCCACCAGTGTCACGACGTACAACAAGAATATTGTTTTCTTTTAAATACTCCTCATTCACTTCAGCGATTGTGTTTTGGAATTTTCCAATTTCTACTTTAGGGTCGCAGTAATATGGGAACAAGATGTCATCATCTAAGAAGACATTACTTTGCACATATACTTGCATCGCAAGCGCTACTGCTCCATCTTTTACATATTTTCCATCACGGATTGGTTCGATTAAATACATTGTTTATTCTCCTTTAAGCTCTTGATATGTCCCATGAATTAATGGGGCTATGTTTTCTGACAATTGTACAGTCTGCTCTCTTAACGCGAGCGGAATCCGGTAATGTTTATGATTCATACTTACAAACAGCGCATTTGGATTGGCTTGGACGCATTTTTGGAACGGTGTTTTGATAAATTGCGGCGTTGTGAACCCTACTCCTATTTCTAAAAAGAGCACCTTATCGTTTTTATGTTCTTCTAAAAACGCATCATAGCGTGCCTTTTGTTCAAAGAAATCTGCTGACTCGACCATTCCTTTTTCAGCGTTACGCTTATTAATTTCAAGCGGTGCTCCGCATTCTGGACAGAACGGAATCAATTCATAAGGAACCTTCATATCCTTTTGTTCCGCAATCATCTTACGGACTAATGCATCATCTTGATACGTTTTTGGATGACAATGCTGGCTGCATTGGAAAAGTCCATACTCCCCTTGAATATGATAAACCTTCTCTTTGTCGTACCCGGCTACCCAAAACGCATTATCCGCATTTGTCGTAATAATATGGTATGGCTTCGTTTTAAGCATTTCTAATAGTTCTACATACGATTGTCCCACAGGTTGATCCAAGTAATTGAGCGCGATAAAACGACTTTGAAACGCCCAATACTCTTCCCAACTTGGAAAATGAAACAAGCTCGCTTGTAACATATCTAAAAATTGATACTTCTCGATAAAATCAGGAAAAGCGTCTTCGAATCGACTGCCAATATAGGTGAACCCATCTGCTGCCGACATCCCAGCACCGATACCAACCACAATAGCATCAGCTTCCTGGAATAAATCCGCCAGTAGACTAGCTTCAGTCGTTCTTTCTTTTTGTAATGCATTCCATTTCGTCATTCTACTGTTCTCCTGATAATAATTTCTGATAAATTGATTGATCTTCCTTGGTATACGTTGAAAAAACAACAGTCATTGTTGAAGATGTCTCCGTCAACCATTTGTTCACGGTATCCACCGCAATACGCGCCGCAGGTTCTTTTGGAAAACCAAACTCTCCTGTCGAAATCCCGCAAAAAGCAATCGATGTAAGATTTGCTTCTCTTGCTGCATTCAAACAACTCTTGTAACACCCAGACAGCAATTGTTCACGAAGCGGCGTTACTTTTTGCCCTGGAGGCAAGAAGGGACCAACTGTATGAATAATGTACTTCGATGGCAAGTTGAACGCTGGCGTGATTTTTGCTTTTCCAACAGGCTCCTTCTTCCCTTCCTTCTCCATTAAATGATGGCAAAAGCTTCGAAGTTCAATTCCTGAAAAAGTATGAATCGCATTATCAATACAGCGGTGGTTTGGAATAAAACATCCAAGCATCTCACTATTTGCCGCATTCACAATCGCATCGACTTGTAATTCACACAAGTCACCGTAATAGAGTTTGATTTGGTCATTTGCTGTTGGAACACAATCTGCCAAAGTCTGTACTCTTGGTGAATGGTATTCTTTTAAATATTCATTCTCCAAAGCGACATAGTCTGCAGGAGCCTCTTTTGGCTGCCTTACATTCACAAGCCCACGCCAAAGGGGCTTCAACTCTTCTAGCGGTTTTCCTTCAACTGATACGGTTTCTCCTGATTCCTGCACCAAGAGCTCAATCATCTGTTTGAGCAACTGCTCTTCTTTATGATTATTCATCTTCTAATGCCAAGAATGCTGCTTCATCAACATCCGTTAATGTCACTAACCAGTGTTCTTCTGGTTTTTCAGAGTTTAATAATTTAGGGTCTTCTGTTGCCGCTAAGTTTCTAGCTACGACTTTCCCTGCAAGTGGTGTCACAATCGACATCACTGTTTTACTTGCTTCTAAACTTAAGATTTCGTCTTCGGCTTCTAATTCGTCATCCATGTTAAATTGAACGAATCCAATTGTACCGACATCATCTTGAAGTTCTGGAGTCATACGAATCGTGTAGTTTTCTCCTTCTTTATCAATCCATAAAAAGTTAGCAAATTTTCTCATTTTATTTTTCTCCTTTATATAATTCAGCAAGTAATTCTACTGAACGTTTTCTTTTTTCAATGGAACCGACGAGTGGAATAAATAATAACTCATCGGGATTGGAGACTGCTCTTAGCGCCTCCATTTGCTCGTAAACTTCACGTGGGTTTCCCACAATGAGTCGACTGCGGTTGCTTGCGATTTTTTCACGGTCACGCTGAGTTAATTCATATGTTTCCACATCTTTTTGTGTTGGGAACGTATGGAATTCTGAAAAATCCTGTTTTCCAAGCATCCATAAATCTAGTGGTTTCGCCATCTCTTCGGCTTCTTCGCTCGTATCTGCAATAACCACAAATACCGCTAGTACAAAGTTGCTTGGTCTGCTATGAGGGCCTGATTTAAAGGTGCTGCGATATTTCTTGGAAAGACTTTTCGCCAACTCCACAGGGTCTTGAGGAATATACGGAAATACACCATATACAAAACTCAAACCAAGAGTTGCCGCCGACTCAATCGACTGACCTCCCATTCCAAGAAGGAACTGTTCTGGAACAGTCGTTGTTTCTGGAACGACCACGCCTTTATGACGCGCTTCATTCAAATAGTGCTGCAATTTTTCTAACCACAAGGCGTATTGCTCTTTCAAATAAAGCGACTGTAAGTTACGACCTACAAGAGGTGTTCCTGGGGAATTACCAAGACCGATATCCACACGTCCTGGGAATAATCCTTCTAGCGTTGACATGATTTCAGCCACTTTATATGGCGAATAATGAAGCCCCATGATGCCACCCGAACCAATATGGATGTTCTTCGTGTGGCTAGCAAGGTACGGAATCACCACTTCTGGAGCGCTAATCGAGAGTGCTGGCACATTATGATGTTCACTCACCCAGAAACGATGAAATTCAAGTTCGTCTGCTAATTGCGCCAACTCCAATGTTTCACGAACAGCCTCCGCACTCGTCTTTCCTTCATCTACGAGGCCATAATCTAATAGACTAATTTTCACCCGTCTCTCTCCCCTCGTAGTTCGCTTCGAGGCCTCTGAAGAAATCTCTAGCTTCTTTTTCAAGCGACTCTCCAAAGTCCATTAAAGGTACGATATCTTTGAAAGCAGCCTTTGGAATTGCTAAGGCTTCGAGCGCTTCTGGTTTAATCGTTAATTGAATATCTGATTCATTTCCTTCTTGAATCTTCACGGCAAATTCAGGATCCGTGATAAATGGTGTTGATAGCCCGACTAAGTCTGCATTTTCTAAGGCTTCGAGGGCTTTTTCTTTAGAATTAATGCCACCTGAACCAATCACTGCCACGCGCCCTTTCAAGCAGTCATAGACGACTTTATTCACGAGCTCACCTTGATGCGGCCCTTTAGCACGAACTTTATTTCTGAAGACATCGTGTCCCCAGCTCGCAATGGCTAAGTAGTCAATATTCACTTTCTTAAGCGCCTCTTCGAAGAACTCAAGAAACTCATCTACGGTGTATCCAATTTGGTTTCCGCGCGTTTCTTCAGGAGTCGCACGGAATCCTAAAATAAAATCATCAGAGGCATATTCATCAATCACTTCTTGAACAGCCATTAAGACTTCCATCCCGATTCTCGAACGATCCTCTAATGTCTTACAGCCATACTCATCTGTACGCTCGTTTGAGAACGTTGAAAAGAAGGTTTGAATGAGTAGTCGTTGTGCCGATGAAATTTCTAGCCCGTCAAATCCAGACTGGATGGCAATTTGTGCAGCACTGCGGTAATCTTCAATAATGCCATGAATTTCATCCACGGTTAATTCTTTCACTTCATGTGGGAACGGCGATTGTAATGTCATCGCACTAGGACCATACACATAGCGGTCACGGTTTAAAGCATGGCTTGCAAAACGTCCTGCATGCGTTAATTGTAAGATGGCTTTTGCGCCACCTGATTTCATCGCTTTGGCTAGTTTTGTTAAGCCTTCGATATCTTCAAGAGAAGTCGCACTAAATCCATACTCGAATAGCTGACCGTGCTTGTTCACGTAAGCCGCCCCTGTAATTTGAAGGGCTGCAGCATGTGCACGACGCTCGGCGTATTTTAAATCATCCTCTGTAATATGACCTTCTTTCGTTGAAGAATTCGTCACCATTGGAGAAAGCACAAATCGATTGTCCAATGTGACTCCTTTTTTTAATTCGAAAGGCTTAAATAAAGCTTCTGTTTCTAACACACTTTCACTTCTTTCTACTGTTTTGTTACTTGTAATAATTGTTCCTGTTCAAACCATTCTGCGATTTGTAGGAGCAAATCTTCTCTTCCTTTTGCTGCGGCGAGTTGCACGCCAATCGGCAGCCCGTCTTTGGTGTGGTGAACTGGCAAGCTAATGGCTGGTTGACCAGTAATATTAAATCGTTGGGTAAATGGCGTATCGGCTACGCTCTCCTCGAACATTTCCCAGAGTAATTGCTGCTTCTGGTCCTTTGTAAAATCATCGATACGAACGAGTTTGGACGTTAATTCTG
The DNA here is from genome assembly GCA_900551535.1 of uncultured Granulicatella sp. Classification (GTDB taxonomy): domain Bacteria; phylum Bacillota; class Bacilli; order Lactobacillales; family Aerococcaceae; genus Granulicatella. The sequence continues at coordinate 8,232 of URWJ01000020.1, forward strand.
TAGGTAATTCATAAGGAACAAGACTCGGCGCCGCCTGTGCAACTGTAGGCAACAGTAGCACATCGTACTGCTCGTGTAACTGCGCCATCTGCTCGGCATAATTATCCCAACTTGAAGCCACTTTTGAATACTCTATCCCCGAAATATCCAGGCCACTACGATAAATCGCCCATGTCATTAGTTCCATATCGTCACGCGTTACGTGGCGTCCAAGCTGGCGTTCAATATTTTGGAACATCAACGCTGCTTCAACCGCACTGATAATATAAAATCCTTTTTGCAGAGCGATACCGTCGACAGGATCCTTTTGTAAAAGCGTTACGGAGTGCCCATGATTTTCAAAGAAATGTGCAATCTTCATCACGGCATCCACCGAATCCTTAGAGACCGCTTCTCCCACTGGTGACTGTAACAACACGGCCACTCTTAATGGTTTTATTATTTCTGTTTTATAAAGCTGTTCGTAACTCAGTTTCGGTAATGGAAATGGACTTTCCATTTGGCACTCTTGCATATGGAACAATAGATTTCTTGTATCTTGGACCGTTTTCGTCATCGCAAAATGAACAGTTGCGCCATTCCATCCACGATAGGAACCTGGTCCAACAATCACACGACCTCTAGAAGGTTTCAGTCCAATCAATCCATTATGACTGGCAGGGATTCGAATCGATCCACCACCATCGCTTGCTGCTGCAATTGGTGTAATTCCGCTTGCTACAACAGCAGCTGCCCCTCCACTAGAGCCTCCAGCGTTTCGCTCAAGATTCACCGCATTTCGAACGGGACCATGGAGAGTAGCATCACTGACGGTCTTGAATCCAAATTCTGGAGTATTCGTACGACCCATAATGATAAAGCCGAGTTCTTCTAGCCGTTTGACAAAGTTATCAGTCTGAGCGCTTTTTACATCCTTGAATAAACGCGAGCCATATGTACAGACGCTTCCTTTTTGTTCTTGCCCTAAGTCTTTTAGAAAAATAGGAACTCCCGCAAATGGTTGATTCGTCAGTTGAAAATGTTTCGCTTTTTCAAGCGCCTCTTCATATTGCTCATAAACAATGGCATTCAGAGAAGGATTAAGCGTGTGTGCGCGTCGAATCGTTTCTGTTACTAATTCTAATGGACTCACTTTTTTCAAACGAACGGCTTTAGCCATACTGGTCGCATCCATCACTGCATCACTTCCCTTTTTCTAATTAACTAGCCATTATACCCATGTACGGCTTCAATTACAAAAGTACGGCCTGTAAAAACACGAAAAAAAACAGTCTCTAAAACATTTTCTGTTTTAGAGACCATTTTATAATTAACCTTTTTTATGCTTTTTCCATAGGAAAACTAGTAAGAGAAGTGACGAAATAGAAATGAACATTCCAAGATGTAATCCTGGTGGCGTATAACTCCAAACAATCTCATGTTCCCCTTCTGTCAGTGAAACGCCCATAAAGAATCCAAGCGCTTTTTTCACTTCTTGCTTCTTACCATCCACCGTCACGCTCCAACCAGAATGGTATGGAATCGTAAAGGTCGCAAAGGACTGCTCACTATTAGTTACAGTGACATGTGCCTTCACCATCGCGTTTGTATACGACTCAATTGTAATATCATTTGCTTTCTTATACTGAGTCAATGCGTTTGCGAGTGTTGTGATATCAATCGTATAGAACTTGAAGCCTCTAAGATCCCATTCTTTGGCCTTCGCGTCCTCAATCGCAAAGGTAATCGTCTGGTCTAAATTTCCATTTCCAATCATCCACAATTGGTTCTCATGGAATCGATTCTCATACGGATAACTGATACCATTTAGCATCACTTTTGATTTAATCACAGAGCCTGCTTGGCGTTCTGGAATCTCGACAAAATACAATTTGTTTGGTTGTAAATTGAACTTCCATTCAATTTTAGCCGATTCACTTTCATTAGTAAGCGTGTATTTCTCTGGACCCTTCGTTAAATTCGTCGTCACAGGTTCGCCTACACTAACCTCCGTCAACGCGTTTGTTCCAGAGAGCCCAATCACTTGCAAGAGCTGGTTGAGATTGGCTACTGGATGATTTTTTTCAAATGCGATATTGGTTGCCGTATTCTCATTCGTTAAATAGCCAAGAGAAAACGCATATGGATTGCGGTAGACCACAAAAACCTTCACTTTGCCTTCTTTCGCATACATCCCGCGAACATCCGCAAAGACACGGTTTTCATCGCCGTCCATCATAAAACGTGATACGCCAAAGAGCGAATCTAAAATCACATTACGGTCGGTATAGTTTACTACCGATTGGGACGTTGGAAGACCTAGATGGCTCATCTCTTCAATTAGCGAATGTTCAAGACTCGATGTGAAGTGTGAAGCCCCATTATAGCCAAATGCAATCGGGAAGTTCGCATGCGACAATCCTTTATGCATTTCCATTCGCGTAAACGTACTTTGATGGCTATAGCCTTCTTTATCGAAAGCCATCGCAAATTCCATTTGTTCCTGTAATCCTGCATTACCGATAAAATAAGGTGCTCGTCTAAATCCGACAAAGGAACTCACCATTAACTCGACAATCACGACTCCGGCTGTTAGTTGTAACCTACGAACTCTTTCAGCTCTTCTAAAGAAGAAGGCTAATAAGATAATCGTCCAGATAATAAAAGCGAGTATTTTCTGTGAGGTCTCAACATATTGTAGACTTCTTAGAGTCGACAACACTAAAATCGTACCAAAGCTAAAGATGGCCACTAAAAATTCATTCAAGCGGAATTCATCTTTCCACTGCATTAAGCTTTCGGATGCTAGCACTAGCATAAAGCTATTGGCTACCCATGAATTTCTGAAGTAGAAACCGACTGGGCGTTGTCCCATATGCCAAATTTGATCGAATCCTTGAATCGAAAACGAAAGCAGTAAGACAAGCAACACGACTGTCGCTGCTAATTTCTTACGAATAGTGATTTCTTTTTTAGCGAAGAAGGTACATAGGCCAAAGAGTCCTAAGCCACCGATAAAGAGTTGCGGTAATGCCTTAGAATCCCCCCACTCTTTTTCACCAAAGGATCCTAAGATGAATTTTTGCGGCATAGCGACTAAATCATTTACCGGGTTCCAAGACCATGCAAAGGTGCTCCCCGCACTCGCTTTGCTTTCTAATAAGGCGCTAAAGACTGGCAATAGCCAAAATGCTGCAAGGCCAACTCCAATCAGTGCAAATAACGCAACTTTCGCTAGTTTTAGTGTCGACTCTTTCAAAGAAATATCCTTTGAGAAGACCACATAAAATGTATAGAGCGCCACAAAGAGACACATCATATATCCTGTATAAAAATCCGTTATTAAACTAATGGCAAGAAACAGCGGTAATTTCACCGAACGCTTCCCACTTGCCACCTCTTCAATCCCCAAGAGAATAAACGGAATATAGACCAGATTATCTAAGAAATTAGGATTGTACTGTTGCGATACGACAAATCCGCTAAGGGCATATGACGAAGCTAATCCTAACGATAACCAGTAATGTTTCGATACGCCTTGGAATTTCTTTTCTAAGAAATATCCAAAGACGACTCCCATCACCCCAGCACGTAGAAGAGGAATCACGTAGCTAAGGACTTGAAAACTTGAAATTGGAAAGATCACATATAAAAACGTGAATGGACTTAAACTATTAAAGCCCCAGACACTTGGCATGGCTCCTCCAAGTGATTTCTCGAAGGACCAAAATAGACCACTAAAATCTCCACTCCAAAATAGTTTATGCAATCCGATATAAAGCGGAAAATATTGAGAAAGAAAGTCTCCACTATGAATCGAATTTTGCGAAAAAGGGGTCAATCCTAAACTTAGGAAGACCCCCAACATCACCACAAATGGAACGAAGAATAGCGAACTATATTTTAATTTCATTTTTGAAATTGTCATTATAGTCTACTCCTATTCAATTAAATCCATTTTTTATAAATGGCTAACACATAAATACAAATTGATAAGATTGAAATCACGAAACCTGCCATAAATCCTTCTGGCATATAAGTCATCTCAATCGTATGTTCACCAGGTGTAATTTGGAAAGCAAGAAGACTATCCCAAACTTTAGCCGTTCCAACGACTTGACCATCGACTTTAACCGTCCAGCCTTTTTCATATGGAATACTTGTCATCATCCATGTGCTATCGTCTGTGATATTCACAGTCCCTTGAATATGACTATCATCCCAATGAGTGACTTTCATTCCTTGAAGTTGACGCTCTTCAATCATGCGATTTACTAAGGCACTATTTGAACGTGCTAGGCGTAAACCTGACAAGTTGTATTCGTCATCTGTGTCAATTTCAATCGTTAAATCAACGGCTTTTCCAAGTGAATCATGGGCCACTTGAATAAGTTGTGTTTGTTGGAATTTATCTTGGAAGTCATACGTATTTCCATTGAGTAAAATTCTCACTTTGTTTTTATTCGTGTGAGAAAGTTTTTGAGGAATCGATACCCAGTAATCTTCAGAAGACTGTGGCACTAAATGAAACGTAATTGTTCCTGGTTTTGATGAATCCACGCGTTTATACGTTTCTGGTTTAGAAGAATCAGGAACTTCCATATTATCCAACTTCACTTCGTTGGCTGCTAGAAGCGTTAAGTAATTTTCACTTGTGGCTCCCATTGCTTGGACAATCTTGTTATGGTTTTGAATCGGTTGATGATTTTCCAGTTTTACATTCACTGTCGCATCATTCACACCATAAGCAATTGGTAAGATTAATCCTGTTTCATACGTCTTCGTTCTTGTTGCTTCGTACACTGGTTCTTTCGACGTAATATCTTTACGCGTTACCATATTTCCGAATACATACATTTTCGAAGTATCAGGATATTCTTTTGTATACACTGGTTTTGGCGCTACTAAGTATTTCACTGAGAAGAGCGCATCTTGCAGCGGTGTTCCTTGATAGTACGTTGTCGCGTTAATCCCGTTATTTCCTAAGCGGTCAAATAAATCACGCGTACTATTTTCCAAGTTCGAACTAAATACTGATAAACCTGGGTAATCGACCATAAATGGATCGTTTTTACTTAAGTTAAATGTCTTATTGATACGGTAGAAATCTGTATCGTCAGGACGAATTGGATTGATGGCATCTTTCAATTGAAGAACCGCATCGTGATATTTATACGCATCTGTATATCCGACACGCGACTGAACAATGGCCGCATTGGCTGTCAATTCAACCGCCGTCAATACTGCAATCACTGCCCATGGTTTCTTCGCTTTTGTCCAGAACAAGACAAAAAGCATAATCATGAAAATACCAAGAGTCGCAATACGTTGCCAAATTGTTAAGAATGAATGTTCTTGGAATTGAACGATTCCAAAAATAATCGCCATTCCCACAAATAGGATGCTCGCTTCTTTTGCGGTAAATCGTTCTACTTCGCGTAAGCTTAAGTAAGCTAGGTACACTAAGAAGAAAGCGATAATCCATGAGAAGCGGTAGAAGAATCCAGCTGGGTTTTGTCCCATATGCCATAATTTACTTGTAAATTCATGCGCACAAGAGATTAAGAAAACAACAAGAACGAATCCTGCTGCGACCTTACCCCATTTTGTAATCTTCTTAGAGATAAAGTAATAAATCGTTCCTAAAATCCCGAAGCTCGCCACATAAATGTTTGGCAAGTTTGGACCTGCTGGCCATGAATCATTATCGAATGATCCAAGGAATAATTTCGATAAAATTTCAAACGGGTTAATTTGCAATGTCCACTCAAATTTCAATGAGTTTTGCAAACCACCTTTAGTAGAAACTAAACTGATGATGATTGGCAATAGAATCGCTGCAACCATCCCGACTGCGATAATCGAAGCGCAAGCTAGTTTTAACATGCGTTCAAAAACCACTTTGATATTTGTAAATTCTTTTGAACGGATGACATAGAAGAATGCGTAGATGACTACGAAAATACATGTCATATAACCCATATAGAAGTGTACAAATAGCGCTAGCGCAAGCATTCCGATATAGCCTCGCGGAGACTCATTATCAAGCACTTGTTCTACTCCAATTAATACTAGTGGCAACATAATCATGCCATCGTAGAAAATTGGGTTCATTTGATAGCTGACGTTAAATCCGTTTAAGGCATAAATCGTCGCTACGATTGGAAGTAAGTAGGCTTTTTTCTTTAGGCCATCATAACGCTTCACAAGGAAATGCGTCATCGTAAGTCCCATTGTTCCGTAACGTAATGCGATAACAACAGGAACAATCCATTGGAAGTTTTCTTCCGAGAAGAATAGGAATAAGAAGTTAAATGGACTTAATAAGTTAAAGCCCCAAATTCCAAGCATTCCCCCACCAATTGATTTCGAGAAAGAATAGAAGAAGCTACTCCAATCCCAGTTTAAGAAAAGATGTTTGAAATAGGCGTAGAGCCCGATATACTGTGCGTTAAAGTCAACCGCCATTAGCGACCTTGCACCAAACGGGAAGAAGCCATCAATCGCCCATGCGATAAACATGATGACCATCGGCGCAAGGAAGCTTGCTAAATAGACCTTTTTCTTAGTCGTCATGTTGCTCTCCTTTCACCGTCATATTCGTTTCATCTACTAAGTAATGCGGACGTTTCTTCACTTCGTAGTAAATCTTACCGATGTACTCTCCTAATACCCCGATTGAAATCAATTGAATTCCACCAAAGAGCACGACAGAGAAAATCGTTGTGAAGTATCCACTCACGAGTGAATCCGGCGCCACGAAGTATTGAACGAATGTCCAAAGAACGTAAGCTAGTGAGATTAATAAACAGAATAAACCAAAGTTAATGCACATACGAAGTGGCTTATCGTTGAACGATAAAATCCCTTGAATCGCATAGTTTAATGAGAACTTCAATGAGTATTTTGTTTCACCAACGGTACGAACTTGGTTTTCATATTCGATGACTTTTTCTTTAAAACCAATCCAAGAGAAAATCCCTTTAGAGAATCGGTTGTATTCTTGTAATGAAAGGATGGCACGAACTGCTTTACGGCTGAATAGACGGAATTCAGAGACCCCATCCATTAATTCGATATCCATCATTTTGTTTGCAAGACGATAGAAATGTTTTGCTAAGAATGTACGGTGAGGTTTTTCACCTGTACGTGTACGACGAGCACTCACAACGTCATACCCTTCTTCATACGCTTCAATCATTTGTGGAAGAAGTGCAGGTGGATGTTGTAAGTCCCCATCCATTAAAATCACAGCTTCCCCTGTTGCGTATTCAAGTCCAGCAATTGTTCCAGCTTCTTTCCCAAAGTTTCTGCTGAAACTAATATATTTGACGCGAGAATCACTATCCGCGATCGCAAGCATTTTTTCAAAAGTACGGTCTTTACTACCATCATTAATAAAAATAATTTCAAATTCCGCTTTAGTAATTTTATTGATTTCTGCTACTAAGGCGTCATACATTTTCTGAATCATATTTTCCTCGTTATAAAACGGGATGACAATTGATAATTTCATTATTCCACTCCTCAATCCTTTAAATGTTCATCTCTTATATCATACCATTTTTTTGTGTGAAATTCCGCTCATATGCGAATTTTTTGGGTACAAAAAAACGAGAACTCTTCCTTTTCGAAAGAAGATTCTCGTTTCTTACTGTTTTAAATTTCTTTTAATCGCTTTATCGCAACGTTTGTTCCTAAAAGTCCCACCAATAAAAAGGTGAATACGACGGCAAAACAGAGCATAAAGAATTCTTCAGGCAATGCTAAAATAATCGGGTCGTTTTTCGGATCGAACATCCACGCATCATTGTTAAAGAACACTTGATGGAACTTCACAAAGAGCGTATCGAAGAATGCCGCAATCGCAAAACAAACGACAACTGGAATTAAAACGAGCCAGCGAATGGGTCTACGTAATTGCCATGTTTGTCTTCTTTGTCGCAAATATCTCACTCCAAAGAAACTGATAAGTCCCGAAGCTAGTAGTACTGCAAAATTCACAAAGAAGAGACGTTTTACCTCGAAGAAGTGGAATAATCCCTGTTCTGAACTTGGAAAATCAGTCATCTTCAATGTATCCACTAGCGGATTCGTTAAATATCCAATGAGTTCATGATAGTTCATCTTAAGCGTATCTGCACTGTAACCAGTGAGTTTTTCCACTCCAAACCAACCAATCGACCAGTGATACATCGGCTCAAAGAAAATCACAAACGTAATTCCTAAACTTAAAAAGAAGAGGAATAGCGCGATGGAAGTAATCCATTTAGGCACGCGGTAAGTTCTTGTTAAATAGTCCATTCACTCAAGTCCTCTACCAAGTGCGTTGGTTGTTCTTCCACTTTTTCTAAGTCTTCGCGAGTTGAAAATCCTGTTAGTACCATCAGCGTATCCATG